>JAGHYV010000080.1 GCA_017743475.1 Roseiflexus sp.
TCTGACCTGGACGATAGATCGGTTTGTCGGTCAACAGACTCCCGGCGAATGTCTGTGGCCGGTAGTCGGCTGGAAAACCGAAACTCCAGGGGTCGATCCCAGAAGACCAGTCGGTGGTGGTGAATGTCTGCACCCTGTCGCCGTCCGACGACCAAACGAACAGGGTCCATACATCGCGCGCATCGAACGGCGCTTCCAGCACACCGTCCGCATTGGTGCGTCCCAAATCGACGGGTGTACTGAGACCGGTCTCATACCGGTAGCCGGCAGCACGCACCGGTAGTCCCGCAACCGGCTTGCCGGTGGACAGATCAACCGCCCAGACGAACAGGCGATCCGCGCTGCGCTTCACCGTCAGCGCATATGGGCTGACTGCCATCACCTGTTGATCAACCACCCTGCCCTGCGCGCGCAACTCCAGATAATAGAGACCCGGTTCAAGCGCGCCGACCTCGATAGTTCCCACTCTATCCTTATTGCGTTCTCCGGTGAGCGATTGTGTTCCCCCGGTCACAATATCGTTCGCTGCTGGCGAAAAATTCCTCCAGTATTCATAATCCAATATCAGTTTCGCCGCCTGTTCCGGTGTCAACCGCGAAATTCGCCACCCGACGTCCGGCATGTTGACCCATTGGATCGGAACGCGCACGGTATCAACCTTGCGATAAAAACCGGCGCGGTAAGGACCGATCAGACTGAGTGACGGCTCACGCGGACCGACGCGGAAGGTCGCCGTCACATCGCGCCCCAGTGCGACGCCGAAGGAATCGCGCGCTGCTCCCCTGACGGTGACGCGATATTCCGTCTCTGGCTCAAGATCTGCGTAAATCGTAAACTCGGTGCCGTATTCTGATGTAAAGACATCGGTCAGCGCCGGTTCGATAACCAGATTCTGGCTGACCGTTGGCCAGTCCATCGGTGTGCTAAAAATCAGGGTCAGACCGCCATAATCCGGTGAGACCACATCGCCCGGCTCCGGTCTGGTCGTGACGAGCGCCGGCAGCGGCGCGACGCGGAACGAACTGCTGAATGTTTGCGCCAGCACCCCCTTGCCGCGCGCCGAACGCGCACCGGCATCGACGATGATGGTATAGAAAGCGCCGCGCTCCAGTGGCGCATCAGGTCGAAAGATTACGCTTGTTCCGCTGATCGCCATTGTGCCAGCAATCAGGGCGCCATCGCTCCGCACAACGCGCAGGGCGCTGCGGAGCGACATCGGATCCATTGGCTGGTTGAAGGTGATTGTGATCGGTTCGGTTGGCGATACAAAATCGGTTTGCGGGAGCATCAGATTCACTGCCGGATCGATCGTGCGAAACGACCAGACATACTCATTGTGCAGCACGCCGCCGGTCTGATCGGTCAATCCGGCGGCAACCCGCACGCGGTAATCGGTCGATGGATCGAGCGGCGCCGTTAGAGAAATGACAAACGTGGACGTGTCGATCCAGCGCGCCACACCCTGCACCGGCGGGTCAACTGTTGCTGCTACGGGTAATTTGCCGGTTCCTGCCACATCCACCAGCGGCACGACCGGATGGTTGAAGCGTACACTGATCTGCGGTATGTCGGTCGGTACATCGCGCGTACCGTCAGCAGGCTCGACCTGCCGTACCTCAAGATCGCCGATGACGGTGAATGACCACTCGAATGGTTTGGTGTTGAGCACTGCGCCGGAGATCGTGCTGACTCCCGGTTCGATCACGGCGCGATACCGTACCCCGCGCTGTAGTGGTGCAGCTGGCTTGAAGCGAATGCCCTCGTCGAATGTCTCCACCGTGCCCGCAACTGCCATCCCACCCGCGCCGAACAAACGAAAACTGGCGCCCGCTGACGAGCGATCCACATCACGATGGAGCCTGATTTCGATTGGTCGGTCTGTCGCAACATCGGACTCGCCATCAAACGGGCGGGTATCGACCAGCAACGGCGCTGCCGTGGTAAAACTCCAGCTGAACGAACGCTCCATCCGCGCCGCGCCGTCAGGTGTCAGGTCAGGGCGCACCGTCACTCGATACGTTGTCGCAGCACGCAATCCACCTTCAGGAAAGAATCCGAAACGGGTCGGCGAGAGCCAGCGCCCGATACCACTCACTGCCGTCGAATCATTGCCGATGGTCAGCGTCAGCGGTTGGGGCAGATCGGCAGCGCGCCGCGGATCGTCGGCGGACGCAGCGACGGCCTCTGCGCTCACCACTGGGGCGCTGAACTCTACCGTGATCAGCGTTTCGAGGGGAATATCGGCAGCGCCATCGGCAGGCGCAACATCGCGCACTGCCACATATGGCACAGTGCGGAAACGCACCGTCTGGGTGCCCTCGGAGGCGCGACCAAGCACGTTCCGCACTCCCGCACCAATCGTCAGGGAATATTCCGCGCCATACTGCAACCCGCCGACAGGTTTCACCAGCGCGACATTGCTCTGGACTTCGATCTGCACGTCAACCGGCGGGTCGAGGCGCACAACGGCAATCAGCGAATCGCGCTGCACCGGTTGACTAAACTCGATCCGCAGCGGTGCCCGCGGATTGACCGCCTCTGCGCCATCAGGCGGCTCGATCCGGACGATCTGCGGCACACTCAGGATCAACGGACCCGCGAACACACCGGCGATGATCAGGATCAGTCCGATGCCAGCTGCAATGACTGCGCGAAGCGGGAAGCGTGACGACGGGTTCATTGTCTTTCCCTTCCTCAGAAATCTGTGATGCGCTCAGTTTGCCTGCAACGCCTGACGTACTTCAAACTCGACAACCGGACTGCGCACGATGTGCCCATCAATGTTGTGTCCCTCTGCCCACACCCGATGCCTCCCTGGTTGCAGTTGCCAGAACACCCGTGACGCTGACGTGGTGACCAGCGGTTCGCCATTAACGTAGATCGTCACACGGTCGATCTCTGGCGCCGCCCCCACGGTCAGCGCAATCTGCTGTCGCTCCGCCGGTATGCCTGGACTCAATGCAAACACCGCACCGTGGGCAGGAGCGGTGATCAGTAATGGCAGCGTGTTGCGCGATATGAGACGGGGTTCGCGTTCGCCAGCGCCTTCGCCTGCACCAGACGCAGGCACATCATTGCCCGGCGGATCGCTGGCATTCTCCGTAACCGGCGGGCAGACCCGGCGTGGCGGACGGGGAATGCCAGCGCTCTCCGCCCACGGTTGCGCTTCCGGTGGCAACACCCGATAGATACGCAACACCGTGCGCGCCAACGGGTACCGATCCGGCACCCGACAGTCGCGCACCGGATCGACGCGCACTAGAATATGCGTATCGTCCGGTCGCTGCGGCGTATGCTCTGCAAGAAACCGTTCGAGCCGCGTCGCCGGGCAGACCGGCGACGGCAGCAGACCGCCCTCGGCGCAGATCGTCAGTTCGACGATCCCCGGCGGACGGGGAAACGGACGCGGCGGCAATCCGCGGTGCGCCGCCAGCATCACCTGGCGCCAGACTGGAGCAGCGCCGGTGACGCCGCTCACCGCCTCCATTGCCCGGCCGTCGGCATTCCCGATCCACACCCCGACCACCCGGTCTGGCGTGTATCCAACCGTCCAGTTGTCGCGCCAGTCAGTCGTAGTGCCGGTTTTGACTGCAGCAGGGCGATCAATGTCGAGCGCGCTGCCAAATGCGCGCATACGGGCATACCGATCGCTCAGGATGTCGCTGATCAGATACGCAATACGCGGGTCGAGCGCCGGGGATGGTGGATCAATCGCTTCCAGTCCAGGCGCATGAGAAGCCGGATCGCCGCTGATCTTCAGGATGGCATACGGCGTCACCCGCATGCCGCCATTTGCAAACGCCGCGTATGCGCCGGTCAACTCCAGGAGCGACACCTCGCCACCGCCAAGGGTCAGCGCCAGCCCGAAGCGTCCCGGTTGATTGCCGAGAGACGTGATGCCGAGACGCGACGCCATATCGAGCAACGCCGGAATGCCGATAAAGTCGAGGGTGCGAACGGCGGCGACATTCGAGGAGGTGGCAAGCGCCTCGCGCAGCGACAGAGGACCGTGAAACACGCGGTCGTAGTTCAGAGGGGCGTAGACCTGTCCGCTGGAGTCGACGAACGACGCCGGTACGTCAAGGATCGTGGTCGCTGGCGTCCATCCACGTTCAAGCGCTGCCGCATAGGTGAGCGGCTTGATCGCCGAACCGGGCTGGCGGAGCGCAAGCGCAGCGTTGACCTGCCCCTGAATCGCGTTGTCGGTGAAATCCGGGCTACCGACCATCGCCAGAATGGCGCCGTCGCGCGGGTCGATCGCCACCACTGCGCCATTGCGGGCACGCCGATCCGGGCTGCCGTCACGCGGGTTGGCAAGCACAGCGATCTGACGACGCAACGCGCGTTCTGCTGCTTCCTGCAACCCCAGATCAAGCGTTGTCGTGATGGTCAGTCCGCCACGCGCTACGGCGTCGGGACCCAGTTCGGCAGCCAGGCGTTCCAGAACGAAGAAGACGAAATGCGGCGCACGCGGCAGGCATCCAGGAGCATCGCATCCGGTGCTGAAGCGTAATGGTTCATTGGCGGCAATCTCCGCCTCGGCTGGCGTGATGAAACCGGCGCGCACCATCGCCGCCAGCACATCGCGTTGACGGACGCGCGCCGCGTCTGGGTTAGTGAACGGATTGTAGCGCGACGGCGCTTGCGGCAAACCGGCGATCAACGCTGCTTCGGCAAGATCGAGGTCGCGCGCAGGTTTGCCAAAGAACCGCTGTGATGCTGCCTCGACGCCGTAACTCATTGCGCCATAATAGGTCTGATTGAGGTACATTTCTAGGATGTCGTCCTTGGGAAGCGTCGCGGTCAGTTTGAGCGCCAGTATGATCTCGCGCACCTTCCGCTCCATCGTTTGATCCTGCGCCAGCGACGGATCGAGCAGAAACGAGCGCGCCAGTTGCTGCGTAATCGTGGAGCCGCCAGCAACGATCCGACCCTGCTGAAGATTGAGCCAGATCGCACGCGCGATGCCCCGCAGGTCGATCCCCGGATTGGTATAGAAACTGGCGTCTTCGACAGCAATCGTCGCCTGGATCAGCGCTGGCGAGATGTTGTCGAGCGACACGTGAGAACGTTGCGCACCCAGCGGATCAGGTACAGCGTAGAGCAGACGACCGTTGCGGTCTAGCACCCGTGTCGCATCGAGGGCGGCACGTTCACGCAACCGATCAGGGGAAGGCAGATCAGTCGACATCCACAACCAGGAGCAGAGAAACACCAGCACGAGGACGCAAATGCCAGCACAACGCGCGACGATTGCAACAACACTTCGCAACCGTTTTAAGCCGAACCGCTGCACTGTGCCTTTTCCATCGCTAGGCGTCTGCGCGTCTATTGAGATTATAGCACGTTCGCCGTGCAAAGAGAATGAACAACGGATGACATGAGACCATAACGCAGTGCATCAGAAGGGTCTTGCCATCCTGCAACGAACACGGTATCATACAGGTGCACGGCATCGTAGAACGTGTATTCTGGCGATGCGTATCATTGTGACAGCCGATCTCCACTATCGACCGGCGAAGCGCGATGCTTATCTGGCGTTCGCCGAATGGGTGCGGCAGCGTAACCCCGACTGTTTCATTATTGCAGGAGATATCGGGCATCCGCTGCGCCTGTTTCAGCGCGGCCTGCAACTCTTCCGCGATCTGACGTGTCCCCGCGCTGTCATTGCCGGCAACCACGATGTCTACCGCAGCGATTACGACAGTCGCACGTTGTGGGAGGCATGGCTGCCGCGCATTGCCCGCGACGAAGGGTTTATCTGGCTTGAAGATGATGTGCTGACCCTGGGGAATGTCGGTGTTTGCGGCACCATGGCGTGGTATGACTATTCATCGCGCGCGCCACACCTGACACTCGGCGATCACGAGTATCGGGTGCTGAAGGGGAGTGTCAACCACGACGCCGATTATGTCGATTGGCCCTGGAGCGACCGGGCAATGGCGCGCTATCTGGCAAAGGGTTTTGCCGGGCGCTTGGGGAACCTGGTCAACAATCCCTTGGTTTCGCGGATCCTGGTTGTCACCCACGTGCCGATCATTGAGATCGCTGTGCCACGCTACCCTGAGAGCGAGTTCTGGAGCCTGATGCGCGCTTATATGGGCAACTTTACGCTGGGAAAACTGGTGCTCGATCAGCCGAAAGTGAGCCATATCGTCAGTGGGCATCTCCACCGCGCCGGACACTGGACGATTGCGGGGCGGTACGGTCCTGTTGAATGCCATATCGTCGGCAGCGCTCCTGGCGAACCGACAGCGGTCGAGTTGACGTTGTAGCCTACCCTTCCGCCAATTGCGCCGCTTTCGCTGCTAGCCAGCGCTGCACCTGATCCCGCACCCAGGCGGCGTCCGCTGGCGGCAGCGGCGGCGGCGGCACCGGCGCAGTGTAATCCACCCAATCGCCGTACCGCGCGCGTGTATACGCCGTCTCGAACACCTGTTGCAGATTCAGCGTCACCGCCCCGAATTCGCGCGTCGTCGGCACCAGAATGATCGGCAGCGGGTCGCGCAGGTCGATGAACCACACTTCGTAGCGGTAGTCGGTCCCGCGCTTCAGCAGCACGCAGTAGTCGCTCTTGCCCGCTGTCGCCGTGAAGCGCGCCCCAGCGCGCAGCAGGTCGATTTCGATCCAGTTGGTGCGCGACTCGAACACCACGGCGCGTTTGCGTTCAAAGGCGGTTGCGCTAGGGACGCCGGGGGTCTTGTTGGCAGGCGACAGAAGTTCGATAATCGTCACCACGCGGCGGGTGCGCGCGTCGCGGATTTCGATGAAACGCTCGCGCACTTCCGGTTCCGGCAGCGGTTCGATCAGGGTCGGGGCGGTATACCCGGCGTCGAGCGGCGCCGTCACGCCTGGACGCGCCGGGGTGACGACAGCCAGATCGGGAATGATGGCGCCGACTGGCGGCGTTTCCTCTTCGCTGACGATCAGGCGCTGCTCGACCGCAACAATAAAGTGAGGACTCAACTTTTCCGCCAGCACATCGCTCATGCCAACGATCAATCGGGTATGCACATCGGGCCAGATGTCGGGCGCTTCGAGAAAGGGATCCATGCCGGGAAATGGCGAGCGCATAGGGAGTTCCTTCATTTGGCAGCCGCCATCATTCTGCGCTAGAATACCGCAAACTGACGGTTGTGTTCAGTGTACCATACGGGTATCTGCGATGCAACGGTTCGACTGTCGAGCGGGATGTGGCGCGTGCTGTATCGCACCTTCAATCTCATCGCCAATCCCCGGTATGCCGGACGGCAAACCGGCAGGTGTGCGCTGCGTGCAGTTAAGCTAAGCGCCGATAATCGCTGCATGCTGTTTGGGCGTCCTGAACGACCGGCGGTATGTGTTTCGCTGCGACCAACAGTGGAGATGTGAGGAACGACGAACGAGGAAGCGTTCATATTCCTGACAACACTGGAACATGCAACACAGCCAGGATGACGGCGAGAACCATCTATGCACGACAATGCTGAACCGAAGGTTGCTGCGTGGCGTCGCTGGCTCGCACATCTCTGGTACATGTGGGGCGGGAGCCTGGCGTATTGGGGTTTGCGAACAGCGGATGTCAGTTTCTTCCATGCAGCGGATGGCGCGTACAGTCGCGCGATTGCGATCTGGTCCGATTTCAGCGGCGCCTACTTCCAGCGCGGCATTATCCGCGAACGCGAGCTTGGTCAACGCATCGCCGGAATCCGCGACCTGAGCCGCGCAATTGAGTTATCGCCGGAATGGCCCGAACCATACCTTCGCCGTGGACTGATCCTCCGTTTCCATGGCAACCCTCACGAAGCTATTGCCGACCTCGAGCGCTATCTGGAACTGAGTGGCGACTCGTCCTGGCGCGATGAGGCAGAGCGACAGATCGCTGCGCTGCGAGCGGAATGCTGAGATGCCGGAAGAAGCGCAGAGCCGCGTCGCTCCAGCAAACCGGGACGCCGATCTGACGACGACCCAATTGATCATTGTCACCGGCGGTCGTCTGGCGCTGGTTGCCGCATTTCGCATCATTTATCCGTTACAGCCGTTCCTCACCGGCGAACTGGGCATCGATCTGCGCACTGTCAGCGCGTTGATCACCGTGCAACTGGCGGCATCGATGCTGAGTCCGATCGGCGGGGCGCTGGCGGATACCAGGGGTGAGCGCGCAACGATGAGCGGCGGACTGGCGCTCTTCGCGTCTGGCACGCTGCTGTGCGCCCTTTCGCCATCGTTTCTTGCCTTTCTGATCGGCTACGTTCTTATTGGTCTGGCAGTCGCGCTCTATCAACCGGCCGGGCAGGCGTACCTGGCATCGCGCACACCCTACACGCGCCGTGGATGGGTGCTGGGCGTGTTCGAGACTTCCTGGGCGCTGGGGGCGCTGCTGGGTGTGGCGCCGTTAATGCAGGTTGTCCAGGCGACCCAGCGGTCGGCGCCGGTTTTCTGGATCTTGCTGGTCGCCAGTCTGGTATCCCTGGCGCTGGTACAAACATTGCTGCCGGATGGTCAGCGTCGCGCACCGAACGAAATGCATCGGGTTGAGTGGCGGGAACTGCGCACGCCGGGAGCGCTGCTGGCGCTGCTGTTCATGGCGTTGACTCTCTGCGCGTATGACCTGATCCAGATCGTGCAGGCGCCCTGGCTGCACGAGACGCTGGCAATGAACGAGGCGCAACTGGGGCAACTGTTTGCACTCGCAGGAATCGGCGAACTAGCAGGTTCGCTGGGTGTTGCACTCGCGGGAGATCGGCTTGGCATCCGGCGCTCGACCGCCGTAGGATTTCTGCTAGCAGCAATCTGTGTCGCAGCACTGCCGTTCGCCGGGCAGAACCTGGCATTGTTGCTGCCGACCTTTCTGTTCCTCTATCTGACGTTCGAGTACGCGATTGTTGCGTCCTTTCCGCTGGTATCGGCAGTGGCACCCACAGCGCGCGCCACGATGCTGGCGTTGAGCACTGCCTCTACCGGCGCAGGACGCGTCGTTGCATCACTGGTCGCTCCATCGCTGTGGTTGACGTATGGTATTGGCTGGACAACCGGGGTTGCTGCAGCAATCCTGGGAGTGTCGCTGTTCTGCCTGCTGGCTGTGCGACCGCAAGAATAAAGCCACGAGCGCTATGGAAAAAACGCATCAGGAGGCAATGGCGCAACATCGGTTAGGGTCACGTGCAACGCCTGCGCTTCACGCTGCACAGCGATCACACGTCCCTGAAACAGGCGCCCTCCCTCACGCCAGCGCACAATGTCGTCCAGACGCACGTCGATATGTTCAGGACGAATGTATGCCCCTTCGAATCTGATACTGAACCCATCACTACGAATCTCATCCACCGGCAGGCTAGTGTAGCGCCGACCATATCCACGCCGATCAATGTCAACTGTCAGCAGACGACGCTCTGTCCGACTCACATGTAACTTCCTTGAAGGTATATCAACATCCTTGCTATTATAGCATCGCTTGACGCTGTCCCGGTGCTGCAGTATACTCCACGCTAACGCCCGCTGGCACACATCGCCTGGTCAGCGGCGCCGATGCCTGATCATATGGTTCTGTGAACGACAGTGCGGTCGCGCAGATCTCCGCCTCTGCTCAAGAACTGAAACCGCATTGTATTCCAGCCATCGCCCGACAGCCGCTGTTCCATCGGTGATCAGGAGATCTCCTATGAAACGGCCACGAGTGCAGCACGTAAGCCTACCGCGTCCACCCCACAGCGATGAAGCCACCCGCGCTTTCTACGGGGCGTTGCTTGGTTTTGAAGAGATTCCTGCCCCTTCATCGCTCGCCGATCTCGATGTCATCTGGTATCGACTCGGCGACGCTGAACTCCATCTCTTTGCCGAAGAACCATACCCTGATCGCTCTGGGAGGCATGTGTGCATCGAGGTGGAAGACCTCAACGAGGTGCGCGCGCGACTGGTTGCAGCCAGTTACACTCCCGAAGACGCCATCGCCATTCCGGGACGACCGCGGTTCTTCTGCCGAGACCCGTTCGGCAACCGGATCGAGTTCACCACCATCATTGATGACTATCTGAAGTATCAGAAGTAGTGCACATCGACTGTGCTGAAGCAAAGGAGCAGAAACGTATGTCGAACACTATTGGCGTCGGTCTGGTCGGCTACAAGTTCATGGGCAAAGCACACTCTAACGGATACCGGCAGGTTGCCGCGTTCTTCCCGGATGTTGCGCTGCGCCCGGTGATGAGGGCGATCTGCGGACGCGACGAGGCGGCAGTGCGTGCCGCAGCTGCACAGTTTGGCTGGGAGGGGTACGAAACTGACTGGAAGAAACTGGTGTCGCGCGACGATATTGGTCTGATCGATGTCTCGGCTCCTGGCGACACCCATGCGGCAATCAGCATCGCAGCCGCTGAGAACGGCAAGCATGTCTTCTGCGAAAAACCGCTGGCAAACACCCTCGCCGAAGCACGTCAGATGCTTGACGCGGTACAGCGCAACGGGGTCGTCGGCATGGTGAACTTCAACTATCGTCGCGTTCCGGCGGTGCAGCTTGCCAAAACGCTGATTGACTCTGGTCGCCTGGGGACAATCTACCACTGGCGCGCTGTCTATTTGCAGGACTGGATTATAGACCCCAACTTCCCCCTGGTCTGGCGATTGCGTAAGGATGTCGCTGGCACGGGAACATTGGGCGATCTTGGCGCTCATATTATCGACCTGGCGCGCATGCTGGTCGGTGAAATTACTGAGGTGACGGGATTGACCGAGACGTTCATCAAGCGCCGACCGGTGCTGGCGGCGACGACCGGCGGATTGAGCGCGGCTGCGGGAACGGAAATGGGCGAGGTAACAGTCGATGATGCGGCGCTGTTCCTGGCGCGCTTCGCCAACGGCGCAGTCGGTACGTTTGAAGTAACGCGCTTTGCTAAAGGACGCGCAAACTACAACAGTTTCGAGATTAACGGTAGCAAGGGCAGCATTCGCTTCAATCTCGAACGCATGAACGAACTTGAAGTGCTGCTCGACGATGATATGCCTGACGTTGCCGGTTTCCGTACGGTACTGGTCACCAACGGCGATGCGCACAAATATCTGAGCGCCTGGTGGCCTGCCGGGCACATCATTGGATGGGAGCACACGTTCATCCATAGTATCTACGACCTGATGAACGGTATTGCCACTGGCACGTCGCCTGCTCCGACGTTCGAGGACGGTCTGCGCTGTCAGGCGATCCTCGATGCCGTTGAACGTTCAGCCGGGAGCAAGCAGTGGGTTCAACCGGAGTATTAGAGGCGAGAGGCGAGAGGTGAGAGGTGAGAGGCGCGAGGCGCGAGGCGAGGGGCGCGAGGGGATGAGGCGCGGGGATTGAGGCGCGAGGCGAGGGGCACGAGGAGATGAGGCGCGGGGATTGAGGCGCAGGGATTGAGGCACGCAGGGATGAGGCGCGGGGAAGCCATGTCGAGGGCGACGTAGGGGCGCAGCGGCGCTGCGCCTGTACTGGCAGCAGAACACAGGAGAAGCATTTATGCCACGTCCGGTAACCCTATTCACGGGCCAGTGGGCAGACCTGCCGCTGGCAACGCTGGCTGCGAAAGCGAAGAGTTTCGGATATGACGGGTTAGAACTCGCTTGCTGGGGCGATCATTTCGAGGTCGATAAGGCGCTTGAGTCCGACCGCTACATCCGTGAGAAGCGCGAACTGCTCGAACAGCACGGGTTGCAGTGCTTCGCCATCAGCAATCACCTGGTCGGGCAGTGTGTATGTGACCGTATCGATGAGCGTCACAAGGCGATCATTCCGGCACGCATCTGGGGAGATGGCGATCCGGAGGGGGTGCGACAGCGCGCTGCCGAGGAGATGAAGAACACGGCGCGTGCCGCCGCTGCCTTCGGCGTCAAGCAGGTGAACGGCTTCACCGGTTCGTCAATCTGGCATCTGATCTACTCTTTCCCGCCCAACATTCCAGAGCAGATTGAAGCAGGATACGCCGATTTCGCCGCACGCTGGAACCCGATTATGGACGTGTTCGATGAAGTCGGGGTACGCTTCGGTCTTGAAGTGCATCCGACCGAAATCGCCTATGATATTGTGACCACCGAGAAAACCCTGGCCGCCATTGGGCGCCGCCCGGCGTTCGGGATTAATTTCGATCCCAGCCACCTGATCCATCAGTTCGTCGATCCGGTGCTGTTTATCGAGACGTTTGCCGACCGAATCTACCATGTGCACGTGAAGGATAGCCGCCGTAACCTCAACGGACGCACCAGCATTCTGGCGTCGCATCTCAACTTCGGTGATCCACGCCGGGGATGGGATTTCGTGTCGCCCGGACACGGCGATATTCAGTGGGACCCGATCTTCCGCGCGCTGAACCGCATCGGTTACACAGGTCCGTTATCGGTAGAATGGGAAGACAGTGGGATGGACCGTGAGTTTGGCGCAGCGGAAGCATGTGCGCTGGTGAAGAAGAGCGACTTCCCGCCCAGCGCTGTCGCCTTCGACGCGGCATTCCAGAAGTCATGACGCACCTCGGCAGCGATCCCTGAGACGCTTGTGTCGTTATCTTCCGCGCCCGCGGAGGATTCCATCGGTGCGTTATACCATCAGTTGCCAGATAGCAAAGCGCATATGAGCAAGTTACTTGACGGAAAAGTCGCCATTGTGACCGGTGCCAGTCGTGAGATTGGCGCTGCGATGGCTGAACTGCTGGCAATGCATGGGTGCGCGGTGCTGGCAGCGCACTTCGGTGAGACGGATCGTGCGGAGGCGCTGGCAGAACGCCTTCGTGCCCTTGGCGGGCGCGTCCTGACCCACAACGCCGATCTGTCGCAGGTTGAGGCGAACCAGGCATTGATCGCACGAGCCGTGGACGCCTTTGGGCGTGTTGATATTCTGGCGGCGAACGCTGGACTGACCATCAGCGGCCCTTTCTCGCCACAACCGAAGAACAGTGGGACACCCTGTTCGATCTGAACGTCAAAGGATCGTTCTTCGCCGCACAGGCCGCTGCACGTCAGATGATCGCACAGCAAAGCAGCGGGCGCATCATCTTCTCTGCCTCGGTGACCGGCGTGCAGGCGATTCCCGGCTTGAGCGCCTACGGGATCACCAAGGCGGCACTACGTCACATGGCGAAAACGCTGGCATGCGAACTCGGCCCGTATGGCATTACGGTTAATGCGCTGGGCATCGGTGCAATTTTGAATGAACGCAACCGCAACGACGACCCGGAGTACGAAGCGCACTGGGGTCGTGTTACACCTACCGGGCGCGTTGGACTGCCGACCGATGTGGCTCAGGCGCTCCTGTTCCTGGCATCGCCAGAGGCAGCGCACATCACCGGTCAGACCCTGATCATCGACGGCGGATGGACGCTGACCAGTCCTCTTCCGCCATCTTCCTGACTCCTGGTATCATACGCGCGGCGCGAACGCGCCGGTCAACAGATAATGCAGCGCGTATGAATGGAACGCCGCCCGGTTGCGGCATTCAGGAGAGAGGAGGAAAAACGATGAAACTGGCGCAAGTCGAAGGACTTGAACCGGATGTGATCGCCCGCCTCAGCGCGACAGGTATCGAGACAACGCATGATTTGCTAGCGCGCGGCGCCGAACCTGCTGGTAGAGCTGAGATTACCAGCGCTTCTGGCTTAACTGAACCCGCCCTGCTCAGCATTCTGTTCCGCGCCGATCTAGCGCGGGTGCACGGGATCGGGTGGGATTACGCTGGTCTACTGGTGGAAGCCGGGGTCAGCACAGTGACTGATCTGGCACACCGCCAGGCGGAAGAGTTGCGCAAACGCCTGGCAGCGGTCAATGCTGATCGCGGTCTGGTGAAGCGCGTACCATCGTTAGCTCAGGTGACTGCCTGGATCGACCACGCGCGCACCTTGCCGGGTGTGCTCATGTTTAGCGGCAGCGAGACATATTGATGCACTGCCAAAACGTATCGCAGCGACGCAAAGAGCGCAGATGTTTCCATCAATCGCTTGCTGCGTCTGCTGCGCATCTGCTAATAGAACAGTCAGACTGTGTTCTCAGGATCAACGCCGATCCGAGAGCGACTCGCTACGAAAGTGAGCATCCCTATGAGTGACATGTATGAACCCAAACCCGAACACAAATTCACCTTCGGACTCTGGACGGTTGGCAACATTGGGCGTGATCCGTTTGGCGAACCGGTGCGCCAGCCTCTTTCGCCAGTCGAAATCGTCCATCTGCTGGCAGAAGTTGGCGCATATGGCGTCAATTTCCACGACAACGACCTGATCCCGATCGATGCAACACCAGCGGATCGCGATCGCATTCTGCGCGAATTCAAGGCGGCGCTCCAGGAAACTGGCCTGGTTGTGCCAATGGCGACCACCAACCTGTTTGCCGATCCGGTCTTCAAGGATGGCGCTTTTACCTCGAATGACCCCAAAGTACGCGCGTATGCGCTACAGAAAACAATGCGCGCAATCGATCTGGGGGTTGAATGTGGCGCGAAGGTGTACGTTTTCTGGGGTGGTCGCGAAGGCGTGGAAAGTGATGCGGCGAAGGATCCGCAGGAAGGGTTGAAGCGTTACCGCGAAGCGATCAATTTCCTCTGCGCTTATGTGAAAGACCAGGGGTACGACCTGAGATTCGCGCTCGAACCCAAGCCGAACGAGCCACGCGGCGACATCTATCTGGCGACTGTCGGGCACGCGCTGGCGTTCATCAACACGCTCGACTACCCGGACATGGTCGGGCTGAACCCGGAAGTCGCCCATGAAACAATGGCAGGACTAAACTTCCTGCACGGCGTCGCGCAGGCGTGGGATGCCGGCAAACTGTTCCATATCGACCTGAACGATCAGGTGATCGGGCGCTACGATCAGGATTTCCGCTTCGGAGCGGTCAATCTGAAAGCTGCCTTCTTCCTGGTGCGCTTCCTGGAAAACGTCGGGTATCAGGGGAGTCGTCACTTTGATGCGCATGCATATCGCACCGAGGACTATGAAGGGGTCAAAGCATTCGCGCGCGGCTGTATGCGCACCTACCTGATCCTGAAGGAAAAGGCGCGCCGCTTCGACGAAGATGCCGAAATTCAGGCGTTGCTGGCAGAGATCTCCGCCGACGACGGCTCGATGGCGCCATTCCAGGGCGGCTACAGCCGCGAAAAGGCTGCTGCGCTCAAGGCGCATCCGTTCGACCGGGCAGCGCTCGGGCGACGCGGACTGGCATATGAGCGTCTCGATCAACTGACGAACGAATTGTTGCTGGGCGTTCGTTGAGCGGCGGAAGCAAAAACTATTCCAGCCTGCGAGGAATTCCTATGTCTGCCTGTCTTCTCGGTCTCGACATCGGCACCACTGGCGCCAGGGCGCTTCTCTGCGACGAATATGGTCACGTTCTGTCGGTTGCAACCGCCGAATACCCGCTGTCGACGCCCCAACCTCTCTGGAGTGAACAAAACCCGAAAGACTGGTGGCGCGGCGCATGCGATGCGTTGCGCGCTGCCGTTGCCCAGGCGGGTGTCGCGCCTGAGCAGATTCGGGGACTGGGCCTGACTGGACAGATGCATGGATCGGTGTTTCTCGATGAACACGACCAGGTTATTCGTCCTGCCCTGCTATGGAACGACCAGCGCACTGCGGCAGAGTGCGCTGAGATCACGGCGCGGGTCGGTGCAGAACGATTGATTACGATTGCTGGCAATCCGGCGCTTACCGGTTTTCAAGCGCCGAAAATCCTCTGGCTGCGCAATCATGAACCAGAGCGATATGCGCAGGTAGCGCAGGTGCTCCTGCCAAAGGATTACGTCCGCCGCAAACTGACCGGCGTCAGCGCCACCGATGCTGCTGACGCCGCTGGCACCCTGTTGCTCGACCTACGCCGACGTGACTGGAGTGATGAGATTCTGGCCGCGCTTGACATCCCGCGCGCCTGGCTTCCCCGTGTGTTTGAAGGTCCTGAGGTGACTGGTGAAGTGCGCCCTGACATTGCAGCGGCGCTGGGATTGCCCGCTGGTCTACCGGTTGTTGCTGGCGGCAGCGATAATGCAGCGGCAGCAGTCGGCACAGGTATCGTGCAACCTGGCATTGTTAGCAGCAGCATCGGCACCAGTGGTGTTATCTTTGCTCATTCCGATGAGATTGTGCTCGATCCGCACGGGCGGTTACACACCTTCTGCCATAGCGTGCCTGGTCGTTACCACCTGATGGCAGTTACGCTCGCGGCTGGCGGATCGTTCCGCTGGTTCCGCGACACACTGCGTGCTGTGACCGGTCAACATCTTGGGTATGACGATCTCACCACTCTGGCGGAATCGGTTCCGCCCGGCGCCGAAGGGTTGATCTTCCTCCCATACCTCAGCGGCGAACGCACGCCGCATCTTGATCCGCTTGCCCGTGGCGCATTCATCGGACTGACGGCGCGCCACACACTGGCGCATATGGTGCGTGCCGTCATGGAAGGGGTTGTGTTTTCGCTGCGTGATGGACTGGAGATTATGCGCAACCTGGGGATGGCGCCAAACCAGATCCGCGCAACCGGCGGCGGTGGCAAAAGCCGATTGTGGCGGCAGATGCAGGCGGACATCTACGCAACCCCGGTGGCAACGCTGGCTGCCGAAGAAGGACCGGCATACGGCGCCGCTCTGCTCGCCGGTGTTGGCGCTGGACTCTTCCGCGACGTTGCGGACGCGGTCGACCGGTGTGTCACCCTGACCGCCAGCGTCGCCCCCGACGACCACGCAGTCACACAGTATGATCGCGTCTATGCCATCTACCGCGATGCGTACGCCGCCTTGCGCGACAGTATGCACCGCCTAGCAGGAGTGTCTGCTTAACCGGGCAGCGCATCCCAACAGTACATTAGCAAAAACGACGGCGCGGCACGCCGCTCTCGCCCGCACGGGTTGGCTCTGCATGGCAGAGCCGAAATAGAACACGGATTGGCACGGATGTGACGGATCAGCACGGATATGGAGCATACTGTCACGATGACGCTACCGGTACCTGACGCGCAATGGTCGGGGGCACCGATAGCAGCGACCCACTGACCCACCCCGTTGCAGCCGGCGCACGCACACGGTACCAGCGCCAATCTGCGCTGCGCTCGATGATGATCACAGCATCCTGAACATTCACCTGCCCCACAATCCTGCCGCCGCCCGGTAGACTGCGGATCGGACCGGCGCGCTGCGCTGCGACAATCGGTTCCGGCGTGCGCTGGATGGTGCGAACCTGCGCCGGGGCGGCAATCGTTACTTTGCCATTGATATTGCTGATATCGATCCGAAACGTGGTCGAGAATACCTGTGAAGGTTGCTGACGAACGTTGCCGGCGGCAACTGCCTGAATACGCCGCAGCATCCCGTCATCGCAGAGCCAGAGTTGCACCGTTCCGCGCTGAATGTTCAGATCGAGCGGCGCGTTGGCATTCGTTGATGCTGGCGGTACGAGTGGTCGCCCTAACGCTCCCAGCACTGCTGGCGCCACCTCCGCGCTCGACTGGTACGCAGTGCAACGCCGCCCATCGATCATCTCGGTGCGACTACGCGCCATCTCCGCCAGCGGGAGAACATTCCCCAATCGCCGCAGCATATCATCGAGACGGTACGGCGGTGCCAGGAACGACGGCACATCGGACCCCAAACCATACCAGACCGGTTCCGTCACTCCATGGATCGGCAGTGGACCAGGCGCATAGGTGATGCCATTCACGCGCGCCGCAGTGATGCCGGTGGTCGGATCGACACCCTGACGCTCAAGGTCTAGCGTGTGCAGAACAAACGCATGATCTGCGCCATTATACTCGCCACGAAAATCGATCAGCACCTCTTCGCGCGCACCGCGAGCGCCCGCCACGACACCGGCGGCGCGAACGGTCACATCCATCTGATAGATCGCAATCTGCGCGGTGCGTTCCAACGCTGCTGCGAGCAGACGCTCCGTTTCGCGTGCTGTTGCGCTGAGCGGCGTAGCCGTCGGACGCGGCGTGCCGTCCGGTTGCCGCACCGGCGTGGGAGTGACGGTTCTGATCGTCTGCGCCCCAACCGGTGTGGCTACCGATCCGGGCATTGCTATGACCATCAACAGCGCAGCGCCGATCACTAGAACAAACAAACGAATCTGCATGGCATCGCTTCCCTCACACATATCTGGCGCCCAAAGTATACCCTAACCGACAACCAGGCAGGGCAGTACTTTTGGGTGAGCTGGAGACAACGTAAAAGAAAGCGGCATTGTATTTTTAGAACACTTGTGCTATAATTCCACACACCTTCGAGCCTGCGCCCACCCATGCGCTGCGCACGGGTCGAAACGTCTGCACAGACACAGAGGAGTTGCGCCATGCTGCGACCATTCCTGTCCCCCTACGGTGCAGTGGTTGTGCTGGTCATCAGTGCCGTCATTCTGTATCTGGACTACCGGTATGCACCGCACTCCGTCATTTTTGACCGCTCATCGCGACACAATGATATGTTATCGTTCTTCTGGTCAACAACAGGGATGACCGCTGCCTTTGCACAATCGTCGTCATCAGCGCACTTCGAGCTGGTCGGCGAAAGCGCTCCCCTGAGTCTGACCGGCGACGCGGGCTATAACGTGCTGGCAGCGCTCAACGCCCGCCACGGCGCACTGCGCAGCATTACGATTCTCCCCGAGGAAACGTGGAGTTTCAATGCCAGCATCGGTCATCCCTCTCACGTGGATGTGCGGGTTGTCGCTGGCGTACCCGGCGGTGGATGGTGCGACCTTGCCAGCCGATACGTGCAGGCGCTGCGCCCGGTATTGCCGCCTGAAGCCTTCGCTTTTCCGAATCATGTGCACACTGCTGGCATCAGTTTGCTGAACGTCGCCAATGAAGATGCAGTCGCAATCTGGAATATCGACGGTCAGCCCGGCTCGTTCGGCGGACGACAGGATCTTCAGATTACCAATACAACCAATACTGCCCTGCGTCTCGAAGTTGTCGAAGGACCGTTACCGGATCAGATTGTTGTGCGGGCATTGCGGGTTGTCCGGTGAATATTGAAGCAGGCGGATGACGCAGCCCCAGTCGAAGGCATCCAGACTAGTTGGCAACGGATCACTGGAATGCCCCCGATCCGCAAGCACGGTGGTGGTTCGTCTAACGGCGCTGCCAAGATCTGGTGCAGGAAGGGATAATAGACCGTCTCGCGCATCAGGAGGGCGGCACAGATAATCCGCTGCGCCCAAGTGAGATTGCGCTCTGGGTAGCGTGAGATAGGCTACCGGGCAGCAATGGCGCGCAGCAACAGCGACGGTTGTTCGATAATGCTGGCGACCAGGTGGACAAAATGGCGGCGCGCGACTCCAAGGCGGACGCCATATCGTACAATACGGACGACAGGCGCATGGGATCCTCCGGTCTGATACGGGTGTGAGAGCACCATCGTACCGGGTGAGTCCAGCACCTGTCCAATTGCCTGGAGCGCACCAGGATGCAGAACAATATTTCGGAACGTGTGTGTCGTGCAGTAAGGAGACCTCTTGCTTCCCGGTTCTCAGTTCCCGGTTCTCAGGTCCTGGTTCCTGGTTCTCAGGTCCTGGTTCCTGGTTCTCAGTTCTCGGTTCTCGGCTCTCAGTTCCTGGTTCCTGGTTCCCAGTTCTTGGTTCTCGGTTCCTGGTTCTTGGTTCTTGGTTCTCGGTTCTCGATTCTCAATCCCGGAGGCACCAGTGTTCTCACTCGCCGATCATCCACACCGCCGATACAATCCACTGACCCGTGAATGGGTGCTGGTCTCGCCGCATCGCACGAAGCGCCCCTGGCAGGGGCAGGTCGAGCAGCCCGTGCATGATCAGCGTCCATCCTACGATCCGACGTGCTACCTCTGTCCCGGCAACGCCAGAGCGAACGGTGCGATCAACCCGCAGTATGAACACACATTTGTGTTTACAAATGACTTCTCGGCGTTGCTACCGGACATTCCTTCTGGCGAATATGCTTCAAGCGATGGAGAACCCGGCAGTGCCGCGCCGCCGCTGCTGTACGCAAGAAGCGAGCGCGGCATCTGTCGCGTCGTTTGCTTTTCGCCGCGCCACGACCTGACGCTGGCAGAGATGGATGTCCCGTCAATTACGCGAGTCGTCGATGTATGGGCGCAGGAGTATGAAGAACTGGGAGCGCTGCCCTTCATCGGATACGTGCAAATCTTCGAGAATCGCGGTGCGATGATGGGTGCCAGCAACCCGCACCCTCACGGCCAGATTTGGGCAACCGAGCGCCTGCCGCTGACAATCATACGCGAGGATGCTGCACAACGCGACTATCTGGAGGCGACCGGTCGCTCATTACTCGCGGACTATCTGACCCTCGAACTCCAGCGTGAAGAGCGTCTTGTCTGCGCCAACGATCATTTTGTCGCGCTGGTTCCTTTCTGGGCAGTCTGGCCCTTCGAGACCATGATCATCAGCCGCAGGCATGTCGGCGCTCTCAGCGACCTGACGCCGGAGGAACGCTCCGGCCTGGCGGACATTCTCAAGCGACTGACGATACGCTACGACAATCTGTTCCAGGTTCCGTTCCCCTACTCTCTCGGCTTCCACCAGCGCCCCACCGATGGTGCGCCCCACCCGGCCTGGCATCTGCATGCCCATGCCTATCCGCCACTGCTCCGTTCGGCGATGGTGCGCAAATTTATGGTGGGGTTTGAACTGCTTGCTGAAGCGCAGCGCGATATTACGCCAGAACAGGCTGCCGAGCGCCTGCGCGCTCTCCCAGAATGTCACTACCGTGGTGCAACTCCAAACCTGTAACAATAAACTTCATCAAGGTTCAATGGTACACTATTTCCATAAGAACTGAAATGGAAGGAGACGCGATGTGTAAGTATCGATCCATTATTGAAAATCCGGCGAAATGACGTTCTATGACTGGACTGACCGCTAACGAGTTTCACGCGCCGGTTCCATTCTTCCACGCCGCATTTGAAGCGTATATAGAACACCGCACCATTGATGGGTATGTCCGGCGGTATTGTCGCTACGTTTCTCATGCAAATTCGCCGCTTCCGACAACGGAAGATAAACTGCTCTTTATTTTGACCTGCCTAAAACAAAATCAACGCAAGTGATGCAGTAACGCATCTTTCAAATGAGCCGGTCAAACGTGAGCAAATGGGTCCATCTTTTGCATGGAGCGCTTAATCATGCGCTGTCACAACAGAATCTCCTGCCGGCGCGCAATGCCGACGAACTGGCGCGGCGGTTGCAGGAGGAACCGCCGCCGTCGGCGGCTCCAACCCCCCTTTTATCCACGATGGAGCAGAACGTCTCATTTATCGTCTGAGTGAGGAAATTGATCGAGATTCGTATTACAGCGACAAGAAGAAACGGCATGCACTCAAGAATGTTCTTATTGCCGATGATTTCGGCTCTATTCACTTTTTGAGCGATACCTACGAAGAAAGGGTTCGTGATAAGAGTATCGCCGATGAAGCGAAGTATACCCTTCCAACAGCAAGTTTGCTCTATCAAGATGCCGGATTTCAAGGATTTGACCTGCCTGGTATGCTGGTCATGCAATCGAAGAAGAATCTGTACCAAAGAATGATCATGCCGCAAGAAAAGGCGGATAATCGGCGTATATCATCCGTTAGAGCGCGCATTGAACACGTTATTGGTGATGTCAAGCGATATCGGGATCATCCGTGAGGTAATACGTTCTCGTTGTTCCGAATTTCGAGATGAGGTGATGGAAACATGATACGGCTCACACAATTTCCGAATTCGATTAAGAGGCCATTCTGAAAATCAAAGTAAACCTTGATGAAGTCT
>JAGHYV010000081.1 GCA_017743475.1 Roseiflexus sp.
GGCGGAGACGGGGGCGCTGTTCGTCGTGCGACCAGGGGCGACCGTGCGTCCGCACGCCTAGTGTATGGACGCCATCGAATTGCGTGCGTATCGCCATACGATTGAGACGGTCAACAGTCAACAGGAGAAGATGAGCAGTGAGCAGCTGCCCAGAGGCGCCAATGCGGGGTTTGAGCTGAAGGCACCGTGAGACGCGCTCATTGCACTCTTCTGTACGAACATGAACTAGCAATCAAGGTAAATGTATCGCGGATGAAGCAGGATACACCCTTCCGACTGCGAGTATTCTCGCTCAAGACGCCGGATTTCAAGGATTTAACCTGCCTGGCATACAGATCATGCAACCGAAGAAGAAGCTGCGCAACGGAACCCTCACACCGCAAGAAAAGAAGGAGGACTGGTGCCTCTCATCCATCCGTGTCCGTATTGAACATGTTATTGGCGATATCAAGCGGTATCGTATTATTCACGACATCATCCGTTTCAGTTGTTCCGAATTTCGAGATACGGTCATGGAAACGTGTTGCGAGTTACATAACTTCCGAGTCGGTCGGACGCCCGCCGTTGGGTGACGGGGTGACGACCAACAGTGCGATAGCGGCCCATTGCGCATCGGTGAGATCGGTCGCATCCTTCGTTGGATTAGGATTGACGCGCACGTCTTGATAGACTGCTCCTCATCAGAATGGCATGGTCGCAGCTATGATACCACAAATCCGGTTTCCGGAGGATAGAGGAAAACCCCTATCCCTGTGCGTTGGAAGAGTGTTGTAACAGGTTATGCCAGGCGGCGGCGCAGCACCAGACCAGCACCAATCAGCGTAGTCGCTGCAACCAGCGCGATCAGTGCAATGCTCGACTCACCGCCAGTGCGCGGCAGGGCTGCTGGAGCTGCCGGAGGAGTCGTCACAGCCGTTTCGACCTTGATTTTTGCCAGCTCGCCAACGGCGAACACATCGTAAATCTTGCCTGCTTCAAGGCGAACGCCCTTCAGGTCAAGCACCACCGTGGTGGCGCCAGCTGGAGTGACCTGCAGATCATAGCTGCCAGCATCGACTGGCAGGTAATTACTTGCCTGCGGGAACGGCAGGTTGGAAATCAGCGTCGGACCACCCGCAACCTTAATGTCCACCGCCGGTGCGTCCGGTGAGAAGTGGATCACGCGCACATGCGCCTTGCCTGCCGCTGGCGCCGACAGATCATCGGTCAGAATAGTCGGCTTGATTTCAGCCAGTTTGCCTGTTGCAGCAATGGTGTACGCCTTGCCAGCTTCGATCCGCACTCCTTTGGCGTCAATCACAACTGGAGAAGTGGCACCTGCCGGTACAACCTGGATGTCGTAGCTGCCTGCTGGCAGATCGAGGTAGGCGCTGGCAGCGAAAAACGGAACGTTAGTAAGCACCTTGTTTCCATTGACAATCACGTCAACTGCAGGTGCGTCGGGTGAAGCGTGAACGACACGTACTTTTGCTGTGCCAGCCTGGGCAAACGCTGCTGGGGCGATGGTCAGCGCGAGCAGCGCGCCGAGCAGGAAAAGGATCCACGACTTGCTTCGCATAATAGACTTGTCCTCCTTCGATACATTGTGTCGCCGGTTACTATGCCGGCAACTGCTTGGTGCACTCATAACAGGTAACGAAGGCGGTACGAAATCGGATCTGTTTTCCCGCAGAATCTCATCGATGGCTAAGGTTCCGTCTCAGTGCAACAGGCGATCATAGAGTTCTAGAAAACCGCGCCCTAGTTGCTCAAGCCCGAAGCTGCGCACAACTTTCTCGCGTCCATACTCGCCAAATCGTCGTCGCAACGCTTCATCCTCACCCAAACGGCGCACAGCTTCCGCATAGGCGTCCACACCGTCGCGTGGACAGAGAAAGCCAGACCGGTCGTGATCAACGACTTCAGGCAGCGCTGAGATGCGTGTTGTCACGACTGGACGTCCGCATGCTAGCGCCTCTGCCTGAACGATGCCAAATCCTTCCAGGCGTGATGGCGCCAGCAGTATGTCGCACGACTGATATGCTGCTACCAAACTGTCGCGATCTGGTGCACCGATTGGAACCATGCGGGGGTGCGGCGGTCCTGTGTCAGTCCCCTGAAAGCCGCTGGTATAGTACAGAACATACGACTCCGGCAGGCGATCAAGGATGCGCGGCAACAGGTCAAACCCTTTACGGCGCGTCCGATTGCCGACGAAGAGCAGTCGGACGCGCCCGCCTCTATCGGGCAGACCGTCGTCTCGCCGTTTTAGGTCTGGGGGTGGAACGAACACATCGGTGTCGATCCCGTCATAGATGATAGTGGTGTTGGTGTACCCGTAGATTCGGGCGACCTGTTGCTGCGTGTAGCGCGAGACACACACCACGGCGTCGGCGGATCTGATCGACCACCAGTCGTAGCGCGACTCGACCAGGCGGTAGAAGAGACGCTGTGCAAGCGTGCTATAGGGTTGCAAATCAGGATCAGTCGTCAGGTGATGAACAGTTGTCACCAGCGGGCGTCCTGGAGCGCGCAGCGCAAACGCAACCCGCGAACGTCCCTGAATAATGTCGAACCCCTTCCACCATCCACGAGGCAGACTGCGCGGAATCAGGGCGGGAATAAAGTTATAGATTTCCGGCAGGCGCAGCAACTCAGCGCGTGGTGCTCCATAGCGTCGCACGGCGCGCGTAATATTCTGAATGCCGAAATCGACGCCGCCGCGACCTACCGGTGAAATATAGAGCGGGCGAGCCATTGTCAAAACCAGTCCGACGTATACGGCGTCAGCCCGGCAAACAGACGTTCAAGCAGCGCCAGCGCCGGACGCGCACGAATATCGAGCAAACCAAATGCTGCCGCAGTGCGTGGGCGGATGGTGCACGTGTAGATGTGCGTCAACGTTCGTATATCATAGTGCACATCGGCATCGTCTATCTTTCAGACGTGTCGCCCATGCCATGTCCCCCTCGATCTCCAACTGAGGTACTGCGCTGTTGTGTTCCAGCCAGTCATCGACAATGCGCAGCGTCACTCGACCGGCAACATCGCGCGGGAAGACGTATGCCTCCAGCGCCTGCGCAACATCTACGGTCTGCAGTATACTGCCCAGCTCCATGGTGTACTCCTGCGAATCCGGCATCAGCATCTGCACTGGAGCATCGGCGAGTGCATTGCAGACCACTTCGGCGCACTGATCTGCAAATGCCGGGAAGAACGCGAAGATTTGTGCACGCGCCTGTGGGTCGAGCGCCACCATCTCGCGGCAACGCACCACTCGCCCGCGCTTGCCATGCTCGGCGGAAAAGATGACGTAGGATCGTCCCTGACCGGCGTCGTCACGCCAGCCATAGCACCGGTAGAATGACACCCTAAACGCAGCCAGCATACTCAGCGGCACGTTCTGGCTGCGCAGCTCGTCGCACACCGCTCGAAGCAGGCGTTCTACGTACCCGCGTCGTCGCTCTTCGGACGGCGTCGGAGCGGTTGCCACGCCGCCCGCTGCGATCATCCCGCCTGCGCCGTTTGCTATGCGCAGCGGATACAGGACACACTGCGTCACCAGGCGACCATTGCGGTACATTCCGCAGTGAACGCCGGGCAATTGCGCCCGCAGGTTGCGTCATGCCTCGTCGAACGATGTGTTATACGCTAGCGCTGCATTGACAGCGAACTGCTCGTCGTCAACTGCAACGGCGCGGTACTGGAGATCAACCACAGCTATCACTCTTTCCTCTCTAACCCCCCGGCTTCTCGACCACCACAAAGTAACTGCCGGATCGCAAACGACCAAACAGCCAGAGATCGAGTTCCATGAGCATCGTTACTGCCAGCAGTGCGTAGTAGACCAGACCCCGACGCCGGAGATAGGCGCGCATCCGCTGCCGCGCCCGTATCTCACGCGCTGTGCCCTCACTGACCAGTGCACCGATGTCGGAGGGCGTCTCACCCACGTAGTTGGCGCCTTTTTTCCGATCGCGCCCTACGAATGCCTCACCCAGTTTCATCAGCACATGTTCGACAAAACTGGTCGCCACGCTGTTCCAGAATACCACCCGCACCGGACGTAACCCGGCGCGTTGCATGGCATCCAGCACATCATCCCAGGTTGCCAGCGCTTTCACGTGGTCCGACTTGCGTCGCGCCTCACGCTCGAAATTGTACACACCGGCGCGAACAAACTGTCGCCCAAGCCAGCGACTTGCCTCAACAAGTGGTTGTAGGCGCGACGGTTCGCGTGTGTTCGAAAAGACGAGGAAGCGCCCACCAGGACGTAACACGCGCGCGGTCTCAGCCAGGTACACATCGATGACATTGCGCGGAAAATGTTCGAGCACATCGATGGAGAACGCCTTATCGAACGTACAATCAGCAAAGGGCAGGCGGCGAGCGTCCCCTCGAATGAGTGCAACCGTTTTCACTGCGTCATCAGCAAACAGCGTTGCCGGATCGACGCCAACCATCAAGCGCACACGTTTGGCGTTCCAGGCAGCGAATTTCGCGTTGCCACAACCACTGTCGAGCACAGTATCGGTGGGTCGCAGATCAAGCAGGCGTCGCAATGCCCGGTTGCGCACCCCGGCTGCAAGCAATGGCGGCGCCAGATCGCGATAGTCGAGTTCGTGCGCGAGTTCTTCTTCTTCGCTGACATATTTCGAGACATAATCGAACGCAAGACCGCGCGGCATAAAATCGATGTACCCGTCGCGGCGCGGGTAGTCGGCGCCGCACGCAGCGCACGCAACCCCGCCGTTTGTCACGATCAGATCGCGCGAACCGCACGTTGGGCACTGGAGCAGACGGTAGAGATCGTAAGGAACCATACAGAAGTCAGCAGTTTACCCTTGCGAGGGAAGCAGGCGCCGCGGGCAATTGACGCCCTATGGCGACTGCACGCCTGAATAGCGCATAAAAATGACAAAAACGGCACTTGCGCTTTCCCCCTGTCTTCGGCTAGAATAAGGCATGCGCAGGCGCGTCAGAGGATACCACCAGATTGGCGCCTGCGCAAATTGGTTTCGTGCGCCCTCTTGTTTTCTGCCCACGGCAGCGTTGTTCGTGGAGTGCACAGCCGATCTGTGCAGCCATACTCTCTTCGCAATTGCGGGAGGGGCCCCAGTCTCGCGCGAGATGGGGTGCAGGGGCAAGGGGGATAGTAAGTGAGGGTGTATGTTACATACGTGGAGGGACGAAGGAGTCCGCGTCCGATCGCGTCAACGGCCGACCAAAGGATGCATCGGGATTCGTATCCGGCCGTTCCGGCGAACGGACGAAGAGTATGCGGCAGTCGCAGCGATCGTGGCCCGCGCGCCTGCTAGCGAGTTGTGCGATTTCGAGTATGGCCACCCCGCCGATCTGCGCGCCTTCGATGAAGGGTTTGCCCCCGACGCTTTACCGCGTCGCTATGTTGCCGTCGCCCCTGACGGCGCCATTGTTGGGTACGCGCATACCTTTCCCACAACCTGGATAATGGAGCCTGGGGGTTTCTGGGCAGCGGTGCGTGTCGTGCCTGCCTACCGTCGCCGGACAATAGGGCGACAGTTGCTCGCCCGCGCCCTTGGTGAAGCGCATGCGGCTGGCGGCATGTTCGCACTGTCACAGGTCCGTGAGCAACTCGCAGACGCAACTGATTTCGCCGAGCAAACCGGCTTCGTTGAAATGCTGCGCAGTTGGGAAATGCGTCTCGATACGCGCACTGTCGATGTAGCGCCCCTCCGCCGCTACGTTGAGCGCGTCGAGGCGTCGGGCATTCGCCTGACAACGCTCGACAGACTGCGCACTGTCGATCCCGACTGGCTGCCGAAACTGCACGCCCTGCATCTTGCGCTCAATCGTGATTTGCCGCTCCCCGATGCACCTAATATCACCCGGGAGTGGTTCGAGCGCTTTGCGCTGATCTGCCCGGAAGCGTTCTTTGTGGCGCTCGATGGCGATCGCTACATCGGCGAGAGTTTTATGCATCCGGACAATCGGCAACCGGGATTGCTCAATCAGCGGATGACTGGTATGCTGCGAGAGTATCGCAGGCGCGGCGTGGCGATGGCGCTCAAGGTGCTGACAATTGAATATGCTCAGCGCTGTGGCTTCACCCAGATCAGCACGTGGGTCGAATCAACGAATACTGGCATGCTAGCAATCAATGAACGTCTGGGATTTACCCGCCGTCCTGGAATGGTGGTCTATCGGCAGGATCTTACCTGATAGGGCGCAGCAGATCGGGGGCGCAGCGGCACCGCACCCCTGCTAGAAGCGGGCGCGGATTCGGGGAGCGCGGCGGATTTGAGGCGCAGCAGCGCCGCGCCCCTACCCGCACCCGCCACACTAGCGCCCATAACCTCACGCCTCTGTAATCCCAGCAACCCGCAGCAACTTACCGCTTGACAACCTCAGTGGTTCGTGCTATGCTCTCCAAAGATGAGGGTCTCCTAATTCTCGTTTCCGGTGAATACCGAGCGGAAGAAAGGCAGCAATGACGATGATACTCAGCGCGAACATACTCATCATCGTGAGTGATCGGGTGTGCGAAACTGTTTCGCCACGCGCTGCTTATGATCGCCATGTGCCCACTCGCTGGAGGCTCAAGCGTTGAGACGCGTAACAAGATGAGCAGCCGGGCCGTGGGCGACAGAGACAAGGCGTCCACGGCTTTTTGATTCCTTCGATCAGGCCGCGGGCGTCCCAATGGAACCCGCGGTCTTTTCACGTCCGTGACCCGCCGCGGTTCCATATTAGCAGCGCCGATAACCAGAAGTGACCGTACATGTCAAACCTGCAAGCAAGGGAGAAAACAGGAACGTGATGCACTATTGTGCACCTAATCGTGCCACCGGGTGACGATCAGTGTACGATTTAGATGGAAGTTCCACTGAGGACGTGGAAGAACAGCAAAACATTGTTTGATCAAATCGAGTACGCCTTTGCAACGCTTGGCGTGCGCTATCTGGAAGTGCGCGTCACATCGGATGATGAAAAAGCGGGAGCATGACCGTGATTGCAAGACCAGCAGTATCGCCGTCTGATATTCAGCGCGTGGTTGCGCAAACGACAGTCGCGCTCGAAGTTCGTAACGTTGTGAAACGCTTTGGGCGCGAAACGACAAAGGGACAACCGTTTTGGAAACGCAGCGTCCGCAAGCCGCCAGAGATGACGGTGGCAGTAGACCATATTTCGCTCAGTGTGCGTCGCGGTGAGATTTTTGGTCTCCTCGGCGCAAACGGTTCTGGTAAATCGACCCTGATCCGGCTGATCTCGACGCTGCTCATTCCCGATAGCGGCGAGATCTATGTATTTGGGTATGATGTCCAGCGAGAGGAACGGACAGTGCGCCGCTTGATCAATCGTGTCAGCGTCGAAGCATCGTTTTTCAAGAAGTTGTCGGCGCTGGAAAATCTGATGTACGCGGCGCGTCTCTATGACCTGCCCGGGACGTATGCGCGCCAGCGCTCGATCACGATCCTGCGCAGCCTCGGCTTGAGTGAGAAACGACTCTACGAACCGCTCGAGCATATGTCGCGCGGGATGCAGCAGAAGGTTGCCATTGCACGTGGGTTGCTGACGTCGCCAGTGCTCTTGTTGCTCGATGAGCCGACAACCGGACTGGATCCGCACTCGAAGCACGATGTGCAGCGCTTCATTCTGCGGATGCGCGAGGAGCACGATACGACGGTGTTCCTTACGACGCACGACATGGACGAAGCGGACCGTCTGTGCGACCGGATTGCGATCATCGACAATGGTCGGATCGTAGCGCTCGATACGCCGCAAGGCTTAAAGAGCTCGCTTGGCGCTGGCAGCAAGAACGGCAGCGCAACCATGGAGGACGTGTTTATGGCGCTGACCGGCAAGAGTCTTGACGACGATTTTGAGTCTTCGGACGATTTCGAGAGCGGCGATGGGAACGAAGCGACAATCACAGGCGATTGCAGTTGACCGCGATCACGACGGGCAACCGGAGACCGGACGCCTGATCGGCAGGGTGCTGCGCGCACAGAGCGGCTTCTTCCGGATCGAGACCGACCAGGGCATTCTGATGTGCACCCTGCGCGGTCGCCTGAAAAAGGAGCGACAGTCCACCGACATTGCGGTCATTGGCGATCTGGTCGAGGTTACCCCAACGATGCCGGGGCATGGCGTTATTGAGGCAGTGCTGCCGCGCCGCACAAAACTGGCGCGACGCGCACCGGCTTCGAAGGGGGTCTGGAAAGAAGATGTGCTGGCGGCGAACATCGAACAGGCACTGCTCGTCTTTTCGTGCGCCAGCCCTGAATTTTCTCCACGGATGCTTGACCGCTATCTGGTGCTAATCGAGACGAGTGATCTCGATGCAGTGATTGTCGCTAACAAGGTGGACCTGGTGGGCGAAGAAGAAGCGCATCGTCTGTTTGCGCCATATGAACGCCTGGAATATCCGGTGATCTACACCAGCGCCGTGACCGGGTATGGCATCGACGCGCTGCGTGAGCGGCTCGAAGGACGGATCAGCGTGGTCACGGGGCGATCAGGGGTTGGGAAGAGCAGTCTGTTCAATGCCGTACAGCCGGGGTTGGGTCTGGCGGTCGGCGCCATCAGCACTGCGCTGAACAAAGGGCGCCACACGACCCGCGTGGCTGAACTGATCCCGCTCGATCTGCCGGGCGGCGGGTATCTGGCAGATACGCCGGGCATTCGTGAACTAGGACTGTGGCGCTTCCCGAAAGATGAACTGGCACGCTGTTTCCGCGAATTTCGTCCATACCTGGGGGATTGCTACTTTGCCGGATGTACGCACATCCACGAGCCGGACTGCGCTGTGCGCGCCGCGCTGACGCGCGGCGAGATTACGCCGGAGCGCTACGATAGTTATGTGCGGTTGTTTGAAGGAGAATGAGCGATGTGCGCGGGTGAGGAGATAATGAATATGCTGGACGCCAACCAACGCAACGGCGCCTGGCGCCCCGAGGTTGTTCCTGGATCACGCATCTTCCTGAGTGTGCTGCAACGCGAGGATGTACCGGTCTTTGCGCGCTGGTTCGGCGACCTGGAGCTGACCGCGTACCTCGGTCAGGGTGGAATGGCGTATACCCTGGAACAGGAGGAAGAGTGGTATGCGCGCGTGTCGCGCGATGCTGGCATCAAGACATTCACCATCATAACGCGCGATGACCGGCGTCTCATTGGAACGGTAAGCCTGATGAATATTGACCATCGCCGTCAGTGCGCCGAACTGGGAGTCGCGATCGGTGATAAATCTGCCTGGGGCAAAGGGTACGGCAGCGAAGCGGTGCGGTTGATGTGCGACTATGGGTTCACCTTTCTGAACCTGTATGCCATCTATCTGTGGCACTCAGGTTTCAACCGGCGCGCGCATCAGGCGTACCTCAAAGCCGGCTTCCGTGAAGCGGGCCGACTGCGCTGTGGTCCGCTCTTCAATGGTCGGCGCTACGATCAGGTGTTGATGGAAATAACGCGTGATGAGTTTGGACCCTCAGAGGTGGCTCATCTTGTTCAGCAGATAGAGAGTGATGTATGACGACCATATCAGAGCGACGCGGCGGCGTCCTTGGACGTGAATTGCGCGGCGCCTATGCGTTCATTGAACGCAACGCCAATCTGATCAAACGATATTGGGCATGGGAACTGGTCTGGCTGGCGTACTCAATCGTCAACGCCCTGTCGATCACCTTCATCGGGCGTGCGTCGGGCGAGATTACCGGCGTGGCTATCGCGCCGGAGCAGATCAATATGTTTATCCTGTTTCTGCTGGTCGGAACGCTGGTATGGCACTACCTCTCGGTGGTGTTCGACCTGATCAGTGAGTCGATCCAGTGGGAACGCTGGGAAGGGACGATTGAGTACACCTTTATGGCGCCAGTCTCGCGTCTGACTCACCTCTTTGGTCAGGCAGCATTTGCGGTGCTGTTCGCTGTTGTACATACTGCGATTATTCTGGCGGTCGTGTCGGCGTTCTTCCGCATCGATCTGAGCCGGGCGGACTTTGGCGCGATGCTGGTCGTGCTGATCGCTGGCAGCACAAGTTTCATCGGTCTGGGCATGTTTGCCGCCATTCTGCCGCTCCTGTCGCCAGAAAAGGGGTTGCAGATGACGAATATTATCAAGGCGATAGTGTTGCTCGTCAGCGGCGTCTACTATCCGGTCAGCGTCCTACCGGAATGGCTGCAACCGCTGGCGTATATTTCACCAGCAACCTACATGCTCGACGGCATTCGCGCGGCGCTTCTTGAAGGCGCGAGTGTCGGAACGCTCTGGTCGGGGCGGGTGTTACCGCTGCTGCTGACCGGGTTGCTGACGATCCCAACCGGGTTGCTGGCGTTCATGCGCGCTGAGCGTTACGCCAAGGCGACTGGTAGACTGAAACGAAACGGATAACGTCGCGCCTGAACCTTTCCGGCGCGGCGGGGCGCATTGCAGGCGAACAGGCAGCCGCAACATACATAACCTTACTGCAAAAACGTACTGCTGAGACGCCGGACGCGCAAAGGTTTCCATACATCGCTCGTTGCGTCCGCTACGTCTCTGCAGTGAAACAACCTTAGAAATCCAAGGAGGCATCATGTCCGTCCATTCAGTGATCGATCCCGGCAATGGCCTGGTAGTACGCTGGTCAACCGCCGCCGATCAGGAGCGTATTGCCGATCTGTTTTCCCACATCTTTCGTCGCTCTGCCGATGATCCACCAAATGCGCGTATGATCGCTTATGTGCATCATCAGATGAGCGGTCACCATCCATTGATCGGACCAAATGACATTGCCCTGGTCGAAGATGTGCAACGCGGGATCGTTGTTGCAGCAACGTCAGTGATGCGGCAGCGCTGGGAGTATGCTGGCGTTCCGTTTACGCTCAGCCGCGCCGAGCCGGTCGCCGCACACGAAGAGTACCGCAACCTCGGTCTGGTGCGCGCCACGTTCGATCTGATGCACGCCCGCAGCGCCGAACGCGGCGACCTGGCGCAGTGCATTACCGGAATCCCTTATTTCTACCGTCAGTTTGGCTATGAGTACGCGGTCGATCTGGGCGGCTCACGCAGTGTGGCGCTGCCTATGATCCCCGATGCAAAGGAAGGACAGCCCGAATCGTTCATCCTGCGTGATGCCACTATTGATGACCTGCCGCAAATCCAGATGCTGTACGAGCGGGAACGGTCACGCAACGTCAATGGATTGCCCATCCTTGTCTCAACCCCGTTCGACCACGACTACTGGCGCTGGACGCTGATTGGTCAAACGGTTGATGCAGGTAAAGGATGGAATACCTGGATGATTGTCCGCCCCGATGGTCAACCTGTCGGGTATGTGCTGACCGGGCGTGTGCGCTGGAGTCCGGATCAGGTGCAGGTCGTGGGGATGATGGTCGAACCAGGCATACCCCTGACCGCCGTGATGCCGCCGGTGCTGCGTGCGCTGCGCACGATTGCGCCGACGGTGCCGAATACGCCGCCGAAGACGGGTGAGCCGCGCCGACTGGTCTTTAGCCTGGGTGCAGCGCACCCAGTGTACGAGGCGCTGGGTCGCGATCTGATTATGCAGACGGAGCAGCCGTATGGGTGGTATGTGCGCGTGCCGGATGTAGCGCTATTTTTGCGCCACATTCGCGTTGTGCTGGAGCGGCGTCTGGCAGGATCGTTCCTGGCAGGATACACCGGTGAACTGAAAATTGATTTCTACACAAGCGGTCTACACATGGTTTTCAACCAGGGTCGGATTACGTCCATCGAGCCGTGGCGACCGCCAGTGTACGGTAGTGAAGCTGGAGCTGGCTTTCCACCGCTGGTGTTCTTGCAACTGATGTTTGGACGACGCAGTCTGGAGGAATTGTGCGCTTGGTACGACGATGTGTGGGCAGACGACGAACCAGCAATGGTGTTGAATACCCTCTTCCCTAAACAGCCATCGTGGGTGCTGCCGTTGGATTGAAGTTCGCGCACCACTGCCGACGCGGTCAGAAGGGTCGCCTGAAATTGCAACACTAACCCGATCAACCCTGGCGCCACGAAGACGGCGCTGTCCATATCCGGGTTATACCAGACACGCTCGCGCACCTGCGGCACGCCCGGCATGAGCGCGGATGTCGCCCCGTGTTGCACCAGCGTCTCCTCGGGTACTCTGGTTGTCAGCGCCACGCCGATCAGCCGCACCAATGACAGCGCACTCGATGCAACCGACGGGTCCGATCCGTCGAGGATAAAGATCACGTCGGCGTTCCGTCCGGCAGTGACAGTGCGTTCGTAATCCGGTGGAATGATTCGGTCCTGCACGCACGCCTGACTGCTATCAATCTGCGTTGCCAGATCGCGCTCCGACATGACATAACTATAGACCGTGAATTACCCAGACTGCACGAACGCTTCATACGAATGCTGCACCGCGAGGAACTGCCCGATGGCTCGCCCCAACCGCGCTGCCCTGAAGTTGTTCATTGGCCTGATGCAGACGTGCAACCAGTTCAAGCGCATCGGCGCTGGAAAGTTTACTCAGATCGGCGAGATCCATCCCGTGCCCCCTTGCATACGTTGGATCCGAAAGACCGGCGCATAATCGCATTGTAACATGGTTGAAGCATGGCGAGATGCACATTGCTAAACGTTCCTCTGACACTTTAGATCGTAAAACAACATAACATATCTTATGTTGTTTTGTAGGTCGGGCAGAGTTCCCGGCGCGAGCACCTGCGCCGACGCGTCTCTCTGGGTTGTCTTCCTGCGCGCAACCTGCAACCTTCAACCCCTCTCGCCGCTCGCTGCCAGTCGCCTCGTCCCCTCGCGCCTCGCGCCTCATCCCCTCGCACCCCTCGCCTCTCGCTGCTCGCCAGACAGTAGCAGGTTGTAAACCCTGCGTCGCCATTTGTTTCCGCCTTGGGATGCGTCACCGTGCTACCCTGACAGAGAATGCGGTCGTCGGCGCCATCATGTCGGGCATGGCGCTGCGAGGAGGACAGACAGTATGAAAAAGATCCTGATCATTCATCTCGGCGAAGGCGAGATGCATTTGCCGGTCACCTTTCTAGACCAGGACGTTGAGGTGCGCCGCATCGGCTGTGGCGGTGACGTGGCGCGCGCTCGGGCGTTGATCGCCGAGTATGACGGTGTCGTTGATGCGATTGGGCTGGAGGGCATGCCAGCGGTGCTGCGTCTAGGGAGCGCGCAGGTGCAACACGTCGTTGGCGCGGAACTGCCCGCCGTCGCGCGGGTGACCCCCGTTGTGGACGGCAGCGGCGTGCGCCCCGAACTCGAACGTTGGGGCGTCATCCTTGCAGAACGCGCGCATCCGCTGATCTTCAACCACAAACGTGTACTCTTTGTTCCAGGCGTTAACCACGAAGGGCTGGCTCAGGCGCTGGCACGGCGGAGTTCGGCGATACGCTTTGCCGACCCGCAACTGTTCTTTGGTCTGCCCGATGCACCCGGAGTCGGCAGTGTGCAAACCCTCGACCAGGCAGCCGCGCCGACCCTGGAGGCGCTCAAGGAGGCATCATTCGAGACAATTGCTGGCATTACCGGTGCACCACGCCATCAGGGCAGTTTTGTCTGGGCAGACATTCTGGCTGGCAACATCGCTGCCATTCGCCGGTTTGCGCCTGAACGGCTGGACAAGAAAATGGTGATCGTCGAATCGGCAAGCGACGAGGACATCGCCGACCTGCGTGCACGCGGCGTCGAAACCCTGATCACGTTGATGCCGTCGCTTCAGGGCAAAGGGGAAATTGCACGCTATCCGGCAGCCACAATCGAAGCGCTGCTCGTCGCGCTTCGCCCCGATCCGCGGACGCCGCTCACCGAGGATACTTACCTCGACCTGCTGGCGAATCTCGATTGGGCGCCAGCTGTTGTGACTCTGCAACCGGAGGCGGCTGGCGTCAATAAGTTCGCCTTCGTCATCCATCCATTGAGCGTCAAGTTCATCCACGACTATCCTCCGTTCTACTGGACGCGCTATGTTCCGGATGCGATCGTCGAAGCAGCGGCAGCGTATGTGCCACCGATCTATGTCGGGAAGATCACCGGCGGACGTTCGCCAACGACCGGGCAGCGCATCGAGGGGTATCTGATCTCGCTTGGCGCAACGCCGCGTCAGATGATGAAACACAGTCCGCGCTTCACCTACAATCTGCTCAACCAGGCAGCGCACCTCGCCGAACGCCTTGGCGCGCGCATTATGGGGCTGGGCGCCTTTACCAGCGTCGTCGGAGACGCGGGCATTACCGTTGCCAATGAAGCGGATATTGCCATTACCAGCGGCAACAGCCTGACCGTCGCCGCAACCCTGGAAACTGCCAAGATTGCAGCGCGCATGATGGGGTATCATGATCTGAGCCGTGGGAGAATTATGGTGATCGGCGCCACCGGTTCAATCGGTTCTGCCTGTGCGCGACTGGCAGCGCAGGCGACGAAGGATGTTGTGCTGGTCTCGATTGAGCCGGAGAAACTAATCGATCTGAAACGCCTGATTGAGCGCGAAACACCAGGGGCGCGGGTGGTGATTACGACCCATGCCAACGATCTGGCAGGCGAGTGCGACCTGATCATCACCGCAACCTCCGCTTTCGGTCAGCGCGTCCTTGATGTGACAGAGTGCAAGCCGGGCGCTATTATCTGCGATGTGGCGCGCCCACCGGATATCAACTCAGCGGAGGCGGCACTGCGCCCCGATGTGCTGGTGATCGAAAGCGGCGAGGTGCTGATCCCCGGTGATGTTGAAATCGGGTATGATATTGGCCTGCCGCCCAAGACAGTCTACGCTTGTCTGGCGGAAACGTCGCTGCTGGCAATGGAAGGGCGTTTCGAGGATTACACGCTGGGGCGCAATATCTCGCCCGAGCGGGTGAAAGAGATCTATCGGCTCTTCCGTAAGCATGGCTACCGCCTGGCGCCGCTGCGTTCGTTCGGGGAATATATCACCGAAGAGCAGATCATGCACAAGCGCAGGCTGGCAGAGGAGTTGCGCGCCGATCCAGAACTGTTTGCACGGCGAAAGGCAGAAGCGAAGGAACGCCTGAAGTCGATCCCGGAGATGGCAAAAGGCGTGCGCGCAGCACGACGCGGCAAACACTCCGCAGCATGGGGCTGGGCTGGAGTCGGCGCAGTCGCGCTGAGCCTGATCGCGCTGCGACGCCAGGCACGGATGCAGTAACTTATGCAACCATTGATCCGCATGACAATTGGTGTGGCGCTGGTGCTGGCAGCATTGCTGCTGGCGGCAAATACGCTCGGCAAGCGTTCCGATCCGCCTGTGAGTGGACCGGTAGCTGGCGATCCTGAGCGTGGGCGGATTGTCTTTGAGCGCGCCGGATGCAGCGCCTGCCACACAACCACGACCGAATTTCGCGTTGGGACTGGCATGGCGGGCGTGTTGCAACCGGAAGGTCCGGTCTATCCGCCGGGAGTGGACTACGGCGGCGCGCTCCCCAACGGCGCGCCGCGCACCGAGGAGAACGTCGCCGCCTTCATCCGCACGACCAATCAGGGGCAGATCGGCCTGATGCCAGGGCGCGCCCTGAACGATCAGCAGATGGCCGATCTTCTTGCGTATCTGCGAACGCTGAGAAGATAAGGTACAACATCGACGTCACCCTAAAACGCACCGCAGAGACGCTAAGCGTGCAGAGACTTCCATCCATCGCTCGCCACGTCCGCTTTGCAAGAGACCCAACCTGGTGCTGAGATTACCTATCATTCTAGCACTGCGCACCTGCCATAATTTCTATTCTATATTATGTCAACCAGTGCGTCCCCTGTGATCATTCAAGCAGGAATGATCGCAGCGCTGCGTGGTACGCTTCTGGTTGTTCGATCATGGGAATATGCCCGCACTGATCGATCAGCGCCAGACGCGCCTGGCGCATGATCTGCGCCGCTGCCTGAAGCGAATCCGGCGGCATGATCCGGTCGCCGACGCCGCCGATCAGCAGCGCCGGTTGTGGCGCGCTCCGCATTGCATCGAACACCTGCGGGTCGCCGACACTAGCAATTGCCATTAGATGCGCCCGCAGATCCATCTTCGTTAGATCGACGATCCCCTCCTGGAGCATCCATTTTTGGCGCAGACCTTTTTCGATAAACCTGGCTGCCATCAACTGCGGTAGTGGCGGAATGCAGAGCAGCGCAGTTGCGAATGGTCGCCAGAGTTTGACCCACGGTGCGATCAGGTTGAGCCACGGGTATCCTATGCGGAGCGACAGATCGAACGGCGCGCGCGCCAGTGCGACGATCAGGCGCTCGATCTCGTTTCCTATCGCCCCCAGGGACGTCATCACCAACCGTTTCACGCGAAGCGGTTGGGCGGCTGCCAGCGACACTGCCACTGCTGCGCCATACGAGTGACCGTTAATGTCGAACGTCGTCAGCCCGAGCGCATCGGCGAACTCGATCACGACCTGCGCCTGCCGCACGATTGTCCCAGGTTCAAGAAGCGCAGGCGAGTCGCCAAACCCCGGCAGATCCAGCGCGTAAACTCGAAAATCCGACGACAGATCGGCGAGCGTAGCGAGCCAGTACCGTGACGATGCCGCCCAACCGTGCAACAAGACGAGCGGCGGACCGTGCCCGGCAGCGCGGTATGCCAGCGGACCGTGTGACAGTTCAACGACCTGGGGTGCGCCGAGCAATTCGCGCAAGAGCGTTGCAGGTTGCGGTGCAGATGCCTGGTCATGGATCGAGAGGCGCAGCCCCTGACCACGCCGCAGTGTTGGGTCTCCTGATTCGGAGGTCGGCGCATCGTCGTGTGACGATGTGACCGAGAGGCGCAGCCCCTTGCCACGCCGGATGGGAGTCTGGTTGTCTGAAGGAGATTCGGCGCTCATGGTCACCTCAGTGGGTCAATCGCGACTCAAGTTCGTCCGCCAGTGCGCGGTATGCCTGCGCACCGGCGCTGCCGGGCGCGTAGCGATGGATCGGCATACCCGCAGTTGGCGCTTCGGCAAGTTTGATATTCATCGGAATAACGGTTTGAAACACCAGTGAACCATACCGTTCGCGCACCTGGCGTTCGATCTCGTGACTCAAACTGGTGCGGCGATCAGCAAGGGTGCAGAGAATGCCGCCGATGGCAAGGTCTGGATTGATCTCGCGCACCAGGTCGATGGTTTGCTCAAGTTGCGGCATCGCCTTGAGCGCATAGGCGTGAAGTTGCAACGGCACCAGCACACGGTGCGCTGCCGCAAGCGCATTCAGCGAGAACAATCCGAGCGAAGGCGGCGGGTCGATCAGAATGTAATCGTAGGTCTCGTGCGCGGCGCGTAGCGCCTTGCGCAGCAGCAGCTCCCGCCCGACCCGTCCCGCCAGTTCGAGTTCCGCGCCTGCCAGCAGCAGCGACGAAGGAATAAGGTCGACGCCGTCATCAACGCGGATCGTTGCGAATGCGCTGCCTCGCTCCGGGTTGAGCAGCACTTCGTAGACGCTGTACTCCAGTTGCGACGGATCGACCCCGAACCCCTGCGTCAGGTTCGCCTGGGGATCGATGTCGATTAGCAAGACGCGCCTCCCGCGCGCGGCAAGCGCCGTTCCCAGACTCAACGCAGTGGTGGTTTTACCGACCCCACCCTTCTGCATTGCCAGTGCGATCACGCGGCTCATACATTCTTCCTGAGCATGGGAGAACCCGATGCGGCGCCGGGCGTTCCAGTCGCCATTATACCGGGTTTATAGCGCACTGCGTCAGGCGCCTGGTCGTTCCAGGGTAAAGACCTCGCCAAGACAGGCGTACTCATCGCCGCTCAACCGCGCGACCGGTCGCAACCGCAGCGGATCAACTGACCCATCCGGGCGCAACAGGTCGCGGCGGACATGGAAACGCACCACCCGCCCGATGATCATCGTGTAACTGCTGCCCTCGACCGGCACGATCTGCGTGACCTTGACCTCCATCGCCACCGGCGCCGCGGCAACACGCGGCGGGCGCACATCGACCGACGGCGCCGCCGCGAGACCGGCGCGCTCGAACTCATTATCGCCGTAGGGCCAGTCACCCGATGTGATATTCATCTGCGGCGCCAGGTTCTCATCGACAATGTTCAGCACCATTTCGCCGGTTTCGCTGGCATTGCGCAGCGTGTCCTTGATCGCTCCGGCGCGGCGACTGACAGAGATCATCACGAACGGCAAGGGACCTCCAACGGCATTAAAGAACGAAAAGGGCGCCAGATTGACCGAACCGTCGGCGCCAATCGTTGACGCCCAACCGATGGGGCGCGGCACGACACTGCTGACCAGCAGGCGATAGGCGTCGCGCGGCGCCATGGTTTCAGGAACGAACGAAACGAAATCCATAATGTTGTCGGTTATCGATACGGTTGCTTCTCTTGCAATGATTATACCAGGAACAGATCCGCTCACTTTCACTTCTTGCCTCTCTCCGCACCGCTGCCGCGCGCTACTGCATTGGCGCATATGATACAATCGTAGACATGGAACGGCATCTCTGACACAGCGGTCGAACAGGGAACCCATGCAGCCGCGAATCTATGTCGGACACACGCCGGATACGACGGGTGAGCGGATTCTTCTGCGTGAACGGGCGTTGACGCTGGCGAATGTCATTCGCCGCTCACCGACGGAAGGCATATGCGCTATCGCATTCAATGTGACGGTCGGAACAGAGTCGCCGTTAACAGGGATTGACCTGATCGCAATGCGGACAACGGCAGTGATCGTTGGGGCGCTGCGTGCCTTCGCCGGTCCCATCGAGGCACTGCCAGGTGGGGTCTGGCGTGATCGCGCTAGCGGACAGCCGATCCTGGAAGCAGACGGGTCACACCCTCTGCATCGCATCCGTGTGCAGCGCGACGCAGTGCAGATGAGTCTCAACGCTGCCGCAGCGCGCCTCGGTCTTGATCCCGCCGATCCACGTCCGTTCAGGCGCGTGATCGGCGCCATTGTCGGCGTGCCAGCGATACCCTCTGACTCGCGCATCTCGCTCGATGTCGATGATCATCGTGATCATCTGAAGGTGTGCAGTTTCGAGGAACTGCCGGGTGTTGCGGCGCTGGCGCATAGTGGCGTGACGCTGTCAACTGAGGACATCCATACAATCATTGCCAATCTGTTCGGCTGTCAGTTATGGTACGATGACGGACAGTTGCTGTTCGAACTTGCGCCGCCACGGTTTCAACTCCGCATCATGGCGCCCGGTCGCGCGCCGGTGACGGCGTTGCTGTACGAAGGCGAAACAGTTGTGGGGCGACGACAATCGGCACAGGGAACCGAACGGCGCATCACACTCTACAACGATGAACTGGTATCGAGTGACCATCTGCACATAGTGTGTCGTGATGATCCGACAGGCGTGATCATACGCGACACAAGCAAAAATGGCGTCTGGATCACGCTTCCGGACAGATCAATCGAACACATTCGTCACACAGAGCGCATTATTCCGGTCGGCACGCGCCTGCGACTGGGAATGACGGACATTATTCTGGAGCACGTATGAGCAAACGTTTCTGGTTGCTGAAAACCGAGCCGGACTGCTACGCCTGGAGCGATCTGGAACGCGACGGTCGCACGGTATGGGATGGCGTGACCAACAATGTGGCGCTCAAATACCTGCGGGAGATGCAACCAGGGGATGAGGCGCTGATCTATCATACCGGCGACGAGCGGTGCGCCGTCGGGCGGGCGGAGGTGATCAGCGTACCCTACCCTGACCCACAGCACAACGACCCGCGCATGGTCGTAGTCGATATTCGCCCGCTGGCACTGCTGCCACGCCCGGTCTCCCTGACGGCGATCAAATCTGACCCTGCGTTCGCCGACTTTGCGCTCGTGCGCCAGCCGCGCCTATCGGTTGTGCCGGTGACAGAAGCGCACTGGCAGAGATTACTGGCGATGGCAGGAGTGGAAGCCAATACTGGTTGAATAATTACCGATCCGCAGCTAATCCCACTCGCCCGGCAAGTGAGGTGAACGTGGCGCGTGCTGCTTCCGAAGTGAACCCCCAGGCGAGCAGGGTGAAGTAGTTCGACATCCAATCGCTGCCAAAGGTGGGATTCTGGATGTACAACTCGTTATATCCAGTCCATCCCCAGAGCGTAATTAGGATGAGGAACTGCGCCAAGCGGAAACCGTAGAGGCGGATGCGCGCCCAGGGCAGGCGCCCCGACCACCCGGCAGCAGATTCACGGCTCGCTTTCTGTTCCGGGTGCGGCATTGTGAACGTCAGGCGCGGGAATTGCGGCGCAATCGCTTCGACCACTGCCACCGCCGTCGCTGCCGGAACTGCCTGCCCGCCGAGAAGCGCCGCCTCCGGCGCACCCCTGGGCAGGTGCGTTTTCAAGCGCTGATTGAGATCGGAGAGCGCCTGGTCAATCTCGTTGTAGTTGGGTCGGTTATCCGCAGCCTCCGGCAGCAGGGTTTCGACACGACGCGCCAGTTGATCGATCTGCGCCTGGTAGGGGCTCTTCTCCACCGGAGTCAGCGCAGTCGCATTCAGGATCGTTTGCAGGTTCTTGCAGCGCGTGTCGAGTTGCAGAAAGTCGTTGATCTGTACAATAACGCTGTTCAGGCTCTCCTGAATACTGTTCAGATCGGTGGTTGATGGTGCCGACTCCTCGATCTCGCGCAGACGGCGCTGGACGGCGACAGCATAGGCGGGTTTGCCCTGCGCATCGGGCTGCAGCAGCGTGCGCGCACGATCAAGTTGATCCTGCAGCAGACGCCACGGTTCCAGCCAGCCGAGCCAGCGGGTCAGCAACTGTTCCGCCCGATCATACGCCTGAAGCGCGTCGTCGAGTTTGCTGGCGCGCAGCCACGCTTCTGCCAGGTTCAATTCCTGGCGCAGCGTGCGACGCACCGAGTCGGGCAACCCAGACGTTGCCATGACCCGCGCTGCTAGACGCTCGATCCGTACCGCCAGATCGTCACGCTGCCGCCCGCCTCCCAGATAGGTTGAAATCAACGCGGCGACTGCCACGCCAGCGATCAAGGTCAGGAATGGGGGCCAGGGCGGATCTTTGATTGTCACGGTCACCGGGATTTGCAGCGATGCCGGGATGCCGCCAGCATCGTAGTTCACCCAGATTGTGCCGTTGTATGCCCCGCTGCGCGCCTGGGCAAACGAAATCGTCACCGTCAGCGTCAACGGCTTCCCTGCTTCGACCCGTTGCGGTGGCGGCGCAACGCTCAGCAGACCGGTGAGCGTTGCAGCATTGTCGGCGCGCACAAAATCGGAGACCAGCACCTCAACCCCAGAAACAGGGGTCGACGCACTGATGAACAGCACCCGCTCCTGCGGCGGATCGCCCAGTGTTCCGGCGACTGCCAGGGAAGGCGGATTGCTTGAAGCCGTCTGTGCAAGGGTATCGACTGGCATAATGAACCCAAACGCCACGACAGCAACAACCATCAGGAGTGGTGCGAGTGCCATCGTGTGCGTCCATCGCAAGCGCTGGAAAGCGGTCATACAACCCGGTCTCTAGTGATCGGCGGCATAGTCGTTCGCAGTATACACGAATTCGCCGGAGACGTGAACAGACGCGCCCCACCCTGCCAGGGTAATCGCATCTTCCTGATTGCGGTTGCGGGCGTTTTCCGGCATCATGGCCCCACGCTCGTGTCTGATAGCAGAGGGAGCCACGACTGAACAACTGCAACTGGCGGTGACCCAGTATTTTGCGACGGCGGACGATCCGCGCGCGGAGGCGCCAAGGCGCATCACCTGATTGATGGTATCGTGATTGCCGTGTGCGCGGTC
>JAGHYV010000015.1 GCA_017743475.1 Roseiflexus sp.
CTCGTGAACCTGGCGCAGAACGGTATACCGTGTCCCGTTAGATTATACTAGGCGCCAAGGCGCATCACCTGATTGATGGTATCGTGATTGCCGTGTGCGCGGTCATCTGCGGGGCGGAAGGTTGGGTTGATGTGGCGGCATTTGGTCGCCGCAGACCAGCGTGGCTCGCTACGTTTCTGGCGTTGCCGAATGGCATCCCCGCACACGATGCCTTTGGTCGGTCGTGCGCGCGGATCGACCCGGAACCGTTCCAGCGGAGCTTGCTGGCAGGTGCAGGCCATCCAGCCAGCGCACTTGGACGTGATTATGATTGATGGCACAACCCATCGCCGGTCCCACGACCGTCCGAACGGGAAAGCGGCGCTACATCTCGTCAGCGCCTGGGCCGCCGAACATCGCCTGGCGCCTGGACACATCGCCGTTGATGACAAATCGAATGCAATCACCGCCATTCCGCAATTGCGCGACCTGCTGGACTGCGCGGCAGTACGGTCACAATCGCTGCGATGGGGACGCAGACGACAATTGCCAAACGATATCCAGCGGGGCAGTCAGGAGGTGTCGGCTCTCGAGGAACGCCGACCAACGATGGCGGCTGAGGCGGCGACCTTATGCGCCAAGGCCCGGACGGCGCGCCAATCGGCGTGTGGGATGCAGACGAATCGCGCGGTGACCGAGAAGTATGGACGAATGGAAACCCGGCAGGCAGCCGTGATTCACGGCAGCGTTGGCCTATCTGAACGAGCGGCAACCGTGGGCGCAGTTGTCGGGTGTGGCCTTAGTGGAGGCCGAGCGCACGGAACGGGGTGACGACGATCGAACAACGGTCCTATCTCCTCAGTCACGCACGGGACGCAGCGGCCGTCAAGATCGGGTGCAGGGCCAGGTGAGAATCAGGCGCATTGGTCGCGCGACGTGACCTTCTAGGAGGATGCAAGCCGTATTCGCAGCGGTGACGCGCTGCAGAATATGGGCGTGCTGCGCCATATCGCGCTCAATCTGATACGTCAAGAGTCAAGCAAAGGAAGTGTCGGAACGAAACGCTTTCGTGCAGCGTTGGATGGCACCTATCTTGCGGAGTTCTCAGAATATAAGATGCGATTGCCCCGGGGCGACGGAGGGGCGCCGCGGCGCTGCGCCCGTACCGGGGCGGCAGCGAGGCGCGAGGGGCGCCGCAGCGCTGTGCCCGTACTGGGAGCGGCGGGGACAGAACGATACCCGCTCGATACAAGCGCGCAGACCGACCTTAGCGGTCTTGGGGGAAATGAACGACAATGCATGCCAGCTCTTCCCCATCAAATAAGGTTGGCTATTCCTGGCGTGTTCGCATTCGCACAATAATCGGTTCGCACGCCGTTATTCTGGCATTGCTGGCGAGTCAGTTCATACTGGTGCAACTGCTCACGGGACCGCAATATGGCGATGCGCCGCGGAATATGCATTGGGGAATCCTGACCCTTGAGAATCCTGCATTTCTCCTGGGTGCGCCGGATACCTACGAACGAATCAAGGGTTTTCCGCCCGATCCGCCGTCGTTGGCGCCGCTGGCGCTCTACCGGTTCCCGCAGGGAGGGTTGCATCGCTGGTGGGGTCCGGTTCCGCCACTGGTTTTTGCTCTTGCCTGGTCGATGACGCGCTCATACACGGCGTTGCATCTGGTTGTTCCGCTTGCAGGCGCCGGAGTGGTGATCCTCACCTACTGGCTGGCAGGTCTCTGGTTGACACGACGAGAGGCGTTGATTGCAGCAGCGTTTCTCGCCTGTTTCCCTCTCTTTCGGGATTATGCGACGGTTGCCTATACCGAGGCGCTCTCCGCACTGGCGCTGACAGCAGCCGTGCTGGCGTATGTTCGCGGGCGCACGGCGGCAACCGTGATCCTCGGCTCTCTGGCGATCCTGATGAAACTGGACCTGCTGCTGATCTATTCTGGCATCATTGGCATCTCTGCTATCTGGTTGATCATTGCACGACGGTTGCACCGTGAGGAGTTCATAGCGCCATTCTCTGGAACGCATGCACTAGCTGCGCTAATCGCTCCGGCAGCGCTAACGTCGCCGTGGGTCTGGTACCACTACCTCGGTCAGGGTGAGCGCACGCCGACGGGCGGGTTGTCGCTGCAGCAGTTTAGTCTGGTGGCGCCGCAGATGCTCGAGTTGTTGTTCTATATTCCGTGGTATGGTGCACTATTGACTCTGGCGGTCATCGGCGCCGTGGCTGCCGCTGGTGCGCGCAGTGGACGATTTCATGCCGGTATTCTGACATTGCTGCTGGCATGGCTCGGACTGGGCATTGTCGTGCTGCTGGTGTATGCGGCGACTCCTGGTTCGGGGAACAGTCCGCGGGTCGTCATTCCCGCGCTTCCGCCGCTCGCGCTGCTGTTTGCCGCTGGCATCACGCGCCTGACGATCCCGTGGCGGCGACGGGTTGCGTTCTACCTGATTACTCTGTTTACTGTTATCAATCTGGTTGCCATCGGATACCATGCCGTCGAGGGGGCGCGTCTCCGCAGGTATGCGCCGGTCTGGCAGGTGTTGCGCGAACAACCGCGCGGCTATGTGCTGACCGAGGCGTACTGGCATACCATTCTGTATGCGCGCCGACCAGCGACGTGGTTCGAGTTCGATGAGACATTTCAGCGTAACATTATGGAGAACGCCGATCATTTCGCGCGCTATATGGATCGGCATCCCATTCGTTACGTTGTGTTGCCAGCGCGTGGTGATGCGCTCGCTTCCCCAGATGTGCGCGCATATCTCGACCGGCACGCCACACGGATCGAAGCGGGCGAGTTCGTGGTGTATGTCGTTGAACGTTGAAGGTTGAAGGTTGAGGGTTGAGGGTTGAAGGTGGGAAGGTTGAAGGTTGAACCCGGTTCTCAGTTCTCAGTTCTTGGTTCTCGGTGCCCGGTTCTCAGTTCTTGGTTCTTGGTTCAACCCCTGACCCCTGTGCCTCGCCAGGAACTCCAGAACAACTGCGTTGTACGCCTGCGGTTGCATAACGTGCAGAAGATGAGAGGCGCCACGTATCTGCACGTGTTCAACGTGAGGCAAGAAGCGCGCCAGTTCCCGGCTGACGAGCAGGAACATCGGCGGACTTGCGTCACCGGTGAGCAGGAGTGTCGGCGCCTGGATCGTCGCTGCTTCGCTGCAGGTGATGTCCTCTGATCCCATCGCGTCGATCTCTGTCGGCTCGGCGCCGATCAGACGGGCATTGTCCATAATACGCTGGCGGGCTGATAGCGGCAGTTGGTCGAACACGCCGTTCCCCATCATGCCGTCGATAAAGAGCCGCGCGCCATGTTCCAGGTCGCCCTGCTGCACGGCGCGTTTTGCCGGAAGGATCGCTGCTGCACGTTGCGCCAGGAAATCAATCCCGCCGGGCAGTGCCGCCAGCCACGAGCGCAACGGCGGTTCGGTGATGACAAGTGTGCGCACCAGGTCAGGACGATCCGTCGCCAGCCGCAGAACGATATCCGCGCCGAACGAAAAGCCGATCAGGTGGACACGTCCCAACTGGAGCGCAGTGATCAGCGCAGCCAGATCACGCGCATGGGTGCGGGTTGAAGCACTATCGGCATGATCACCGGCAGGCGGGTTTGGGTAGTGGCATCGTCGACTGTAGGCAATGACGCGGAAGTGGGCGGCGAACGGCTCGATCTGTCGCTCCCATGTGCGCAGATCGGTCGGTCCGCTGCCGTGAACGAGAACCACCGGCGCGCCATGCCCTTGATCAATGTACGTTAGCGTGGTGTGGTTAAGCAAGATATGCTTGTAGTCGTCCATAGCATGAACCTGACAGGATCGCTTACCGGTATGCTCTCTGCTTCCGGCGCTGCGTTGACAGGCGCTCCGTGCGGACAGATCAATGCTGCTGTCATCGGCGCAATGGCGCGGGAGGAGCACTGCCTGATGAAGATTAGTTCATAGTTCGCAGTTCTTGGTTCTCAGTTCTTCGTTCCCGTCACTCCCCGCGTCGCCTGGAAGACACGCTGCTCGATCAGCCACAGGATGCCGTTGGCACTGATCGCCAGCGCACTAACTGCCACCGCGCCAGCGATGATCTTCTCAGGATTGCTGCTGCGCACCCCATCGAACAACAGTAATCCCAGCCCGCCAGCGTTGATGAATGCCGCAATTGTGCCAATCGCGATGATCGACAGCATCGCAACGCGCACTCCTGCCAGAATGATCGGCAGCGCCAGCGGCAGTTCAACCCGCCACAGGCGCTGCGCTGCCGTCATCCCCATGCCGCGCGCTGCTTCGACAATCGCCGGATCGATCCCGGTCAGACCAACGACGACATTGCGCACCAGGACAAGTTGCGCATACGCGACCAGGGCGATGACCGCTGGGCGCAATCCCAGACCGGTGAATGGAATGAGCAGCACAAAGAGCGACAGACTGGGGATGGTGTAGATCACCCCCAGAATCCCCAGCACCAGGTTGCGCAGGCGTGCCACACGCGCGCAGACGATCCCTATGGGCAACGCAATCACAAGCGCAATTGCCAGGCTCAAGCCGGACATCACCAGATGCTGCCCGATTAGACTCAAGACATAAGGAAAATTGTCAATCAGGTAGCGCATGGGTTTTGCGTGTCAGCGCAGAAGCGATTATGTCGGGTGAAATCCGCCCTAGTTGCCGACCATTCTCAACTACCGGCAGCGGTCGCCCGCCAGAGCGCAGCACGCGGATAAGCGCCTCGCGCAGATTATCGCCAGGATTCAGTGTTTCCTGAATCCCATGAGCGGTATGATCGCCATTCATACCATCGCTAGCAAGCGCATCGGCAACGGTGAGCAAACTGAGACGCCGCAGCACATCGTCGGCGCCAAGCAGGTCGCGCACAAAGTCGTCTGCCGGTTCTGCCAGCACTGCTAGTGGTGTATCGAACTGCACAATGCGCCCGGCACGCATAATCAGCAATCGATCCGCCAGGCGCAGCGCTTCATCAACATCGTGAGTCACGAACAGGATCGTTTTGTGAAGACGCTGCTGGATGCGCAACAACTCTTCCTGGAGTCGGGCGCGGGTAATCGCATCGAGCGCGCCAAAAGGTTCGTCCATGAGCATTAGCGAAGGGTCTGCAGCGAGCGCACGCGCCAGACCAACGCGCTGCTGTTCCCCTCCGGATAACTGCCGTGGATAGCGACGGCGGTAAGAACGCGGCAGTTCCACCAGGTCAAGCAATTCGTCTATCCGCGCTTCGATCCGCGCGCGATCCCAGCGGAGTAGTTGCGGAACAACAGCAATGTTCTGTTCAACGCGCAGATGAGGGAACAGCCCCGTCTGCTGAATCACATACCCGATGCGACGGCGCAACGCAGTTGCTGGCATCGAACGCACATCGACCCCATCGATCAACAGGCGTCCAGATGTTGGCTCGTAGAGGCGGTTGATCATTTTGAGCAGCGTCGTCTTGCCGCAACCGGACGGTCCCAGCAAGACGACGAACTCACCCTGTTTGATCTCGAACGAGACCTGATCGACTGCTGGACGAGTTTCGCCAGGAAATGTTTTCGTCAGTCGATCAGCAATAATGAATGCCATGAATCTACTTGATAAACCCTTGCTGTTGCAGGAAGGTGCGCGCCACGTCGGCGATCTCCTTCTTCTCCGGTCCGTCAACCTGCCAGTTCAACCCCGACATGACGTCGTTGGTCAGGAGTGGCGCCAGTTTGTTGAGCGTCTCAGCGATGATGGGGTTTGCAGTGAGCGTATCCTGCCGGATGACTGGCGCAATCTGGTAGATTGGGTAGTAGTTCTTATCATCCTCTAGCAACGCTAGTCCCAGTCCATTGATCTGTCCATCGGTACCAAAGGCGACGACTACATCGATATCGCCTTTCATAAGCGCCTCATAGCGCAGCGCGCCGGTGTCGAGCTGCACAAAGTTGTCGCCAATGAACTTCGGATCGAACCCATACGCTGCCATCAACCCTTTGGTGTCTTCACGCTCCGGGAACTCCGGCGGTCCGCCGAGTTTCAGCTCACCCGACCGTGCTACCAGATCAGAGTAGGTGCGAATGCCCAGTTCTTCGGCACGCTGACGGGTCATCGCCAGGGCGTTCGTATTGTTGAACGGCGACGGTTCGAGCCAGGTCAATTTGAACTGTTCCTCATACCCCTTGCGCACCGCCTCAAGAATCGCGCGAGCATCGGAGATTGGCGCCTGCTTCAACACTTCGAGCAAGCCGGTCGACGTATACTCTGGATACAGATCAATCTCGCCGTTGACCAGCGCCGTGTGCGCCACCGGCGTTGCACCGAGATTAAACTTACGTTCGACGCGGATGCCAGCGTTTTCCAGCGCCAGTGCGTACATTTCGGCAACTAGGATGGCTTCGGTGAAGTTTTTCGATCCGATGCGGACTGGTGCGGCTTCTGCGGGAGCGGGCTGAGGTGCAGCGGTTGGTTGCGTCGTTTGCGCCGGAGCGCCACAGGCTGTGAGGAGAACGCCGACCAGCGTGGTAAACGCCAACAACATTTGGATTGATCGCACCATAAACCTCCTTATTATAAGCACATATGCCCTACGTTGCAGTGCCCAGATTGGATGCCAGGCGTCGCTGCGTCCAGCCGAGCACCAATTCGGCTGCCAGCGCCAGTAAGGCAACCGGTATGGCGCCGACGAGCATAATCCGGGTATCGAACAGCGCATAGCCGCGGGTGATGAAAATGCCTAACCCTCCTCCGCCGATAAACGCAGCGAGAGTCGCGCTTGCAATCACTTCAACCGCTGCTGTGCGCACGCCGCCAACAATCGAGGGCAGTGCGAGCGGGAGTTCCACGCGCCAGAGGATCTGCGCAGTAGTCATTCCCATGCCACGCGCAGCTTCACGCACGTCGCCGTCGACTGCGCGAATGCCCGCATAGGTGGCGATGAGAATCGGCGGAATTGCCAGCAATGTCAACGCTACCATCGCTGGCAATGCACCAATGCCGAGGTACGGTTGCATCAGGAAGAGGAGGGCAAGGCTTGGTACCAGGCGCAGTGCCCCGAACGCGTTGATTGCCCACTGACCGATGCGTGCCTGATGTGCTGCCCAGATGCCGATCGGCAGCCCGATGACCGTGCTGATCGCCAGCGCTACCGAACTGATCCAGAGGTGTTGGGTTGTAGCAGCCCAGAAACGCGGTTGATTGGCAAGAAAGTAGTGGTAGGCTTCAAACAGCAGTGAGATCATTCATCCATCAGAACATCGCATTCGCCAGATCGCGTCGCCCCTGGACAGTGAGCGGGTGCTGATCGCCAAGCGCAGTGAACAGTGCGAGTAACATCTTGCGCGCACCATCATCACGGAATGCGCGATTGCGCATAACAATTGCCAGCAGGGTCTGGATTGCATCAGCGTAGCGTTGCCCGCGTAGTTGATGCGCCGCCAGCAACCAGCGCGCCTCGAGATCTGCTGGATTCTGCTCGATGCGCTCTAGCAGCGTTGACGGATTGGTCTCTTCCGCTTCAGCGATCAGCTCGGCAAGCGTCAGCCATGCCTGCGCCTGTTTTGCCTGTGGTGCATTGGACGGGACCTTCTTCAACATCTCGGCGCCTGCCGGGTCTCCCGCAACAAGCATCAGGCGCCCCAATCCAAACAGGCTGGCGCTATGGTTGGGATCGAGCGAGAGCGCACTTTCGTATCGCGCTTTTGCGCCAAGTGGATCACGGTCCTCAATCGCTGCCGCTTCTTCCGCCAGACGGTCGGCAGGTGAGGCAGGCGGTGGCGGCATGATGCGCTTCAACCATGCACGCACCTGCGATTCGGGCAGCGCACCGGTAAATTCATCCACTACCCGACCATCGCGAAACGCTTTGACTGCCGGGATGCTCTGGACCTGGAACATCTGCGCCAGGCGCGGATTCTCGTCCACATTCAGTTTCGCCAGAATCCAGGCGCCTTTTGCCTCAGTTGCTAGCCGTTCTAAAATGGGACCAAGCATGCGGCATGGACCGCACCAGGGCGCCCAGAAATCAACTACAACCGGAACGGTGCGCGAGCGTTCAAGCACCTCGGCGCGGAAGGTACGTTCGTTGACATCAATGACAGAACTGCTCGCGCTTTTGTTGACAAGAGACACAGTCGTATCCTCCATGACCACGGAAAGGCCTGCAATTTATGCAATCCTCCTCAATTGTACCACACTCTCATCCTCGCTGAATGGTAACATTGCCCAGACGCGCGGTTGTCGCAGTTCTGCAATCAGCCCTCCCACTATATCTTTAGGGAAGGATTGAGGCGGCAGGCGTCCGCGCCCGCCGCCGATCAGAACCAGCGGCGCCGTCCGGTCGCGCGGCAATCCAGCGAGTTCCTGCGCCTTCAGCAATGCTTCCGGGACTCCGCCGGATCCATCGATCAATCCGTACTCACACGCTTCGCGTCCGCTCCAGACCCGCCCGCCTGCCAGCGGTTCGAGCGCCGGTTCCGGGATGTTGCGTCCAGTGCTGACCCGTTGTTTGAACATGGCGTAACTGTCGTTGATTAAGGCGCGTACAGCGGATCGTTCCGCTTCAGCTGGCGCATCACTCATGAAGAAGGCGCTATTCGCGCCGCGCCCGATGGCGACAGTGTTCACTCCTGCCCGTTTCAGCAGCCCTTCGGTCACCGGGCGAATGATCAGCACGCCGATGCTGCCGGTGATGGCGCCAGGTTGCGCCAGGATCGTGCGTGCGCCGGATGCGACGTAATAGCCCCCCGAAGCGGCAACATCGCCCAGGACTGCCACAACCGGCTTGCGGAGATCGAGACGACGTACTTCGCGCCAGATCAGGTCGGAATCGAAGGCGCTGCCACCCGGAGAGTTGATGTACAGGAGGATCGCAGCGAGGCGTGGATTGCGCTCGGCCTGGCGTAACGCCTGTACGATGCTCTCGCTGCCTGCAATTAGACCGCCGATCAATGGAATGGGCAGCGGGATCTGACGGCTTGGACCGGCAGCGATAACGCCTTCAATTGTGATGACACCGACCAGTCGGCGGTGGATGCGCAACATTGGCAGCTGGAGCGCGCGCCGTGCCTGTGCCCATTCGACAATCTGCGGCTCCGCTCTGGTGCTGGCTTCTTTCCCTGCGTGGGACGCCAGGAATGCTGGAAGTTCATCTTCGTACAACACTGCGTCGATGAGTCCGGCTTCCTGTGCGCGTCGAGCGCTCCACGGTGCTGCGTCGATCAATGCACGCACTTCATCAGGAGTCTTGCGTCGCGCGGCGGCTATCGTTTCAACGATTGCAGCGTAGCGCAGGTCGAGCAGACGCTCGATCTGCTCACGGTTTTCCGGCGACATATCTGGGCGCGCCAGCGGATCGCCAGCCGTTTTGTACGGCGACACCGCCGTCACCTCAACGCTCAGGTCCACTTTCGCCAGCGCGTCTTTGAGAAAACGCACTTCGGTATACAGACCGGTAACGTTGAGCAGCGCTGCTGGCGGGGCGACGATCAGGTCTGCAGCACAGGCGGCGACATACGTTTTCGTATCAGGATTCGTCAGGCGCGCTACAACGCTTTTGCCGCTTTCACGGAAGTGCCTGATCTCCTGGTGCAGGCTCTCAATCGTTGCCCATCCACAAGTTAGCGTGTTGAGGTCAAGCACGACTCCGCGTACCTGTGGATCAGAGGCAAGCCATTCGAGGCGACGACGCAAATCGCTCAGGCTCAACGGTATCGAGGCGCCCAGGAATTGCCGCGCCCACCAGGGCGGCGGCAACGCGAATTCCGAGAGCGCCCCGCCGATCGACAGGCGTACATATGCCACGCGGCGCCGTAGTAATCGGCGCCAGAGATTGCGGATGCGCCGCGTCAGGTTGATGAGCCAGATGGAAAAGACACTCAACATTTGTCTATGACCTCATATGTAAAATTGATCGACTCCACTGCAAAGCTTCACCGCCGGGACGCTGAGCGCGCAGAGGTTTCCGTCCATTGCCCACTGCATCTGCTATACTGCTGTGGTGACATGACCTTTGCAGGAGACTCAAGAATTGCAGCATTTCTCAGGGCTTCCGGCGGAGGGTTCAACCCCGTCCAAAAGGACCGATCTTCGTGAGACCTGTGCCTCATATCTCCGCGCCTCTGCGCCTCTGCGTGAGCCTGTCCAATGTACATGAAGACGCGAAACACACGGAGGAATACGGATCATTCCGGTCTTTCTCGGATGCATTGACCGTCGTTCGTGTCTGCCGTGTCGCGCGAAGCGCCTGCTTCCGGCGGAGTGTGGACCGAAATTCATTTCGGTCGCCACAAGGGGAGCGCGATGGTGATTGCGATCGTCCGAGGAGTGTTCAACCTTGTTCAATATCCCGCCCGATTCTCAGAAACAGGAAAGCAGTCGCCCTACCGCGCTTCTGCCAGAACATACCGTTCCACAACTGCCAGTCGATCCGCCAGTTGTGTCGCATCACCAGCGCAGATGGTCACATGTCCCAGTTTGCGACCCGGTCGCGGCGCTTTGTCGTAGAGATGCACGTGCGTGTCTGGCAGCGCCAGCAGCATGGTTATATCGGGCAGACTACCAATCAGATTGACCATCGCTGCATACCCTCGCGCCAGGGTGACGCCAGTCGGCAGACCGACGATTGCCCGCACATGGTTCTCGAACTGACTTGTGACTGCTCCTTCGATCGTCCAGTGACCGGAATTGTGCACGCGCGGCGCCATTTCGTTTGCCAGCAGGCGAGCGCCTGTTGCGCGCGTGTTCGTTTCGTCGATTTCAAACAGTTCAATCGCCAGCACACCGACGTAATCGAGGGCTTCGAGAACACGACGTGCATATGTCTCTGCCAGCGTCTGCGTTTCGGATGCAAGTCCTGGCGCTGGCGCGATCGAGCGGTGCAGGATGCCGTTCCGGTGAACATTTTCGACCAGCGGATAGCACGCAATGCTGCCGTCCTGTCCGCGTACTGCCAGCACTGATAGTTCGCGGGCAAATGCGATGAACTTTTCGAGAATCAACGGTTGCCCACCAAGTGCGTGCCAGGCGGGATCAACGTCAGCGTGGGTATGGAGAATCACCTGACCTTTTCCGTCATACCCCAGGCGTCGCGTCTTCAGAACAGCGGGGAGTCCGATGCGTACCATCGCTGCCTCAAGCGACTCGCGATCATCCACTGGTGCGAAAGGAGCGGTTGGAATGTTCAGGCTTGCGAAGAAACGTTTTTCCTGGAGACGATCCTGCGCTACCTCAAGTGCCTGTGGCGGCGGGAATACCGGTACGCGCCGCTCAAGTACGCGCGCCGTTGTTACCGGCACATTCTCGAACTCATACGTTACCACTGTCAACCCCTGGCCAAACTGATCCAGCGCCAGATGGTCATCGTAAGGAGCGACAACCTGTTCCGCTAGGTAGCGAACCGGCGCATCGGCGGAAGGATCGAAGAAGCGGAAGCGCAGACCGAGCGGATAGCCAGCGAGTGCCAGCATACGCCCCAACTGCCCGCCACCCAGAATGCCAATCATCGTATTTTTCATTGGTGCTGCTCACGTGGATCAGGAGATTGAAGCACGCGACGGGTCTGCTGCTCGCGGAACTGTCGCAGTGCATTGCGGATATGCGGGTATCGGTTGCCAAGGATTGCCGCAGCGAGGAGCGCGGCATTGACCGCGCCCGCTCGTCCAATTGCCAGCGTCCCGACCGGTACGCCTGCCGGCATCTGAACAATCGAAAGGAGCGAGTCCAGCCCGCGAAGAGCGTGCGACTCGACCGGCACGCCGAGTACAGGCACAACCGTTTTGGCGGCGGTCATGCCAGGGAGGTGCGCTGCGCCGCCAGCGCCCGCAATAATGACCTCGATGCCGCGTTCTTCGGCGCCTGCGGCATACTCGAAGAGCAGATCGGGCGTGCGGTGCGCCGAGACGATGCGCGTCTCGAAAGGGACGTGCAACTCTTCCAGCGTTTGCGCCGCGTGACGCATCGTTTCCCAATCCGATTGTGATCCCATAATGATGCCGACTAGCGGCTGCATCTCTGTTGTTCCTCCACACTGCTACGCTGCAACACAAGCAATGAAGCCGGTGAACAGTCGCGCCCAGCGTGTTTCGGCGGATCGCCACAATTCTTCGGGATGGCACTGAACGCCAACGATGAATGTGTCGCCTGTGCCCTCGACAGCTTCGATAATCCCATCAGGCGCGCATCCGACCACGCGCAGACCCGGCGCGACATCACGCAGCGCCTGGTGGTGCAGCGTGTTGACCGCAATCGTGGTTGTTCCCAGTCGATCCGCCAGCCACGAGGCGTTGTCGAGTTCCAGCGTATGCGCTAGATACGCCCGGTCGCCGCTTTTCGACGACGCGCGATGGTCGAGTGTTCCCGGCAGTTCATCATTAATGTCCTGGTAAAGTGTACCGCCGAGCGCGACATTGATCAACTGAATGCCGCGACAGATCGCAAGCACCGGTTTGCGATCGGCGACAGCCCGCCGCGCCAGGGTAAGTTCGACCTCGTCGCGCAGTTCCTCCACCGGACCAAGGAGCGGATGTGGCGGATGTCCGTAGTGTTTTGGGGCGATGTCGCCGCCGCCGCAGAACAGCAAACCGTCGCAGAGTTGGTAATGCGCGTCGAGCACCGCCTGATCATCGGTCAGGTGGATCAGGAGCGGAATGCCGCCGCCAGATTCAATCGCCTCCAGATACGCTCGTCCGATGCCGCTGATCGGCGCGGCGCCCTTCCGCTCAAACAGGGTGCCGACAACGCCGATGGTTGGGCGTTTCTGCTGAGTCATGGCTGCTCGCTTTCGTCGATTGCCTGGGCAGCGGTGCGTGTTGAATGTGACTTCTCCGCCTGCACCTGACGGGCGTAACAGGTTGGCGCCGCCCGCCGCCTATCCATCCCCGGCAAAGAGAGTATACCGCGTTTTCCTGATCCGGGATGTTCCTGTTACAGGTGAAGGGAAGTGTTCACATTTCTCCTGGGAGCGAGAGCATCTTGCCCTCGTAGACGCGACGAGGGCAGTGGGTCCTCGCTCCCATGCGCGTGTGTTCCCCCAGGTGTGAACAGTTTATAGCAGTTTTCACTTTGCCTGCTCTTCTGACAGACGAAATCATAAGGCGGACAGCGCATCTGTCCGCCTGCGAGTCATTGTATCGCGCGCTGCGCAGTGCACCAGCGTCGGGACAAAACAATACTGCTCACGTACTTCTCGCCGTATGCCAGGACGGTGAGATTGCCGCTCATATGGTTCTGACTCTCGAACTGAACATCGAAGGTGATCGGAAAAAGCAATTCTTCGAGCGGCGCCAGGATTGACCCGGAGGGCGGCGCCTTGGACGGTGGCTGCGCCTGCGGCGGGTGCAGTTCGGGCATCTGTTCTTGCAGAACAATCTGGTAACGCTTATCACCCTGCGCGGTGCATGCGCCCCCGGCAGTCTGGCTTCGCCGACCGCCCTCCGTCCATCGTGCATACACTTTCTCATTCTCAACGCGCAGGTTCAGCACCCCCTGTCTGGTCCCGCTGGTCGGAACTTCGGGATTGGTCGATGCGACAAGGTTCGTTGTCATGTCCCAATTGCCGGTCATCGCCGGGCAACTGTCGGCGAAGGTCGAATGCTGATCGTTGGGAGACGACTGACCCGATCCCGCCCAACGGGTCAATTCGGCGTCGGCAATCAGGTACATATCACCCTCAGAAACCTTGATATCGTCGGTCATCCGGTCATCGCTGCTGAATTGAAGCGTGAACACCATGGCTGCATTCGCGTCTGTTTGCTGCAGGTCAATCACGTAGCGTCCATTCTGCACACTGCATGTGCCGCGGGCGAACTCGCTGCGTTTCCCGCCTGGGTCAACGAGTTGAACCAGCGCTTCCCTGCCGTTGATCTGAAACGCGAAAATTGCCTCTTCTACATCGCCGATCTCATCCTGGAGGTCCGGATCGTTAGTGGAACGCAGCGTCAAGCGGTATTCCACTCGCCGTTCATTTTCGCCGGGCAGAGACCAGGATCAGCCAGTGGTTGAGGCGGTGGTTGGTTTGCTCCTGGTGGTGATCCAGGCGTGCCAGTGCACGTACCTGTGTTGAACAAGTCCATATACATGCCATATTCTGGTGCGAAGCGCGCAAACGTGACAGTTTGCCCCGGTTGAAAGTTGATGACCTGCGGCGGTTTCACCCACCATCCGTGGCACGGCACATAGAGCGGGTCATTGTTGATCTCGCTCATCTCGATGGCGTGGACGATCCAGTAGGTCCCGGCAGGCAGCCAGACCTTCAGCGGTTCCCGTCGGTTGCTATAACTATAACTCTGCCCGATCGAAAAATCATTGGGCTTCAGCGCGTAGGAGAGACTCGGGTCGGTCGATGTTGCGCTCTGGATGCAGACGTTGAGGTACAGCGCGCGCGGCAGTTTGCGGCACATCGGATAGTACCCGTCGCCTCGCACGCCGGGATGTTCGAGGACGAACCAGCCGCCGTTGCGACGCTGCCAGGCGTCAGGATCGTTGCTAGTGTAGCTGTACACGCCGAAGGGCGAGAAGTGGGTCACTTCCGCGCTGACGGTGCGCGCGGCGGCATCGACCACGCCCGCAATCGTGATCCATTCGCCGCTCTGGGCGTCGCGCGTGACCAGTCCCATCACCCGCGCCGGGTCGGTGTCGGTGGGGATCGGGAGCGTGATGCGCACCGGCACGGCGAAGGTCACGCCTTCCGGCTCGAACTGATAGAGCAGCCCGCTGAGCGCTATCTCATCGGGCAGAGTGACCGGTTGATCCGGCGCAGGTGCGATTGAGAAGGTGAGCTTGCCGGGCGTGCCGTCGGGATTGGGCGGCACGGCGCCGTGCGGCACTTCGATCATCGGTCCGATGGCGTGTCGTAGGGAAAAGATGCATTTATAAGCAAGACGGTGAAGGAATCGCAATCCTTTTTCGGTGCGAAATAAAGGCGGGGAATGCGGGAGCGCGACAGTGACGCGCCATCTCGCTACAAACCGAGCAGCACTTTGGCGATCAGGAGATAAATCGCCAATCCGCTGGCATCCACTAGGGTGGTAATGAGGGGTGCAGAGATCAGCGCAGGGTCGATACCGAAGCGTCGTGCTGCCATCGGAACCATCGCGCCAATAATATTCGCCCAGATGCAGATCGCCATCACCGAGAGCGCAACCGTGATCGCCAGCGACGCCATCGGCACTTCCAGGAACGCGCGTCCGAATGCGATAATCGCCAGCAGAAAGCCCAGAATGACGCCCACCAGCAATTCGCGCGCCAGCACGCGCCATACATCGCGTAGACGGACTTCATTGAGTGCCATAGCGCGAATCAGGGTCGAAACGGTTTGCGCACCGGTATTGCTGCCGGTGCCGATCAGCAGTGGAATAAAGAACGACAGCGCCACAACCTGTTCTAGTTCCGCTTCGAAGAGCCGCAGCACATTTGCCGTAATCGATCCGGCGACGAAGAGGAACAGCAACCACACAATACGCCGTCGCACCGATGCCGCGATCGGTGTCGTGAAGTAGGTTTCGTCCGCCTGCCCCTGTGCCACGGCGCCGAACTTCAACACGTCTTCCGCGCCTTCTTCGACCAGCACGTCCATCACATCGTCGACCGTAACGACGCCAAGCATGCGCCCCGCGTCATCAACGACTGGCAGCGCTGCCAGATCATAGCGTGCCACCATGCGCGCCACCTCTTCCTGATCGGTTTCAGGATGAACAGCGATGGGTGATGGACGCATCAATTCGATGACTGGTCGATCCGGTCTTTCCACTAGCAGGCGCCGCAGGCTGACCGTACCGATCAGTCGATCGCGGACATCGAGCACATACAGGTACACAATGACCGCTGCGTCATGAACGATGCTCCGCAGACGTACCATTGCGTCGGCAACCGTATCGCTTTCGCGCAGCGCGACGAACTGATCGTTCAGCAGACGACCGGCGCTCTGCGGCGGATAGCGGAGTAGTTCACGAACATCGGCTGCTTCTTCCGGCGCCATTGCTGCCAGCAATTCGTGCTGACGCTCTGGCACGTCTTCGGCGAGAATAGCGGCGGCATCATCACTGTCAAGTTCTTCCAGAATATCGGCAGCCTGTTCGACCGGCATCTGACTAATCAACTCGCGGGCGGTGTCGATGCTGGCTTCGTCAAGGACATCAGCCGCCTGCTGACGTTCGAGCAGGCTGAAGACGCGCTGTTGATCCTCATCATCCAGCCGTTCAATAATGTCTGCCAGATCGGGAGGATAGATGCGCGCCACCAGATCGCGGAGTGCTGCGATGTCGTCGGCATCCAGGGCGGCGCGCACCTGTGATTCGAGCAGATCCAGATCGAGGGGGGCGGTCATGCGGCGCACTCCTGCTGATCGAGCCATGGCGTCAGCACGTCGATCAGTGCGTCTGCGTGGGTGTGCAGCAGGCTGACGCCTCCTCCACTGACGATCGCCGGTGTGCCATGTCCGACAGTCTGCGCTATCTCGTGCGCCTGACGCAGGATCGGGGCGGGGTCGCGATCCCCGGCGATGATGAGCGTTGGCGCAGTTATTGAACGCAATTGCATACGATAATCGGTATGCTGGAGCAGACGCTGGCATGCCTGTGCGTCGTGGTCGCCAGCACTGGTTGAGCGGCTGAACGCTGCGATCAACCCATCGCGCAGGCGCGCGCCGAGAGACCGTCGCCCGGCTGGCAGGATTTCGGGTGGCGAGATCAGCACCAAACCGGACACGCGCGTTGGTTGGTCGGCGGCGAGGTGGGTGGCAACCGCCGTTCCACCTGCGTGACCAATGATAACAGTGCGCGGCACGCCGAGCAGATCGAGCAGATCGCACACATCGGCTGCCAGGCGCGCGATGCTATCGGCGAGCGGCAATCGACGACTCCGACCATGCCCGCGCAGGTCTGGCACGATAGTCTGATACCTGCCAGCAAGTTTGCTGGCGAGTGGTTGAAACACATCACCGCAGGCGCCAAAGCCATGGATGAACAGCAGCGGAAATCCGCTGCCGCCGGTTGCGCAGTAGAGCGCGGATGCGCGCCTAGTTGCAGGAATGGCGCGCAGAGTGAGCGCAGTCATGGCAGTCCTCCATTGACAGAGTGCAGGCGGATTGTCATTTGTCGATTCGGAAGGCGCGGCAGTGAGCGGCGCAACCGCTGCGGCACACGATAAGCCGCCACTGTCAGGAGGACCCGGAGCGTGAGGTGTTTCGCTCTAAAAAGCCCCCACAGCCTCAGACTGCGGGGGCGCATAACCAGAGAGGGGCGTACCGCTTATAAGCGACCGCCCGCGCTGCACTTCCCCGCAGCGTATGAGGTAACCGGCGCACAGATACCGTTGTGCTGCCGCGCGCAACTATGACCAGAGTTAGCGTCCATATCCCTTCAACAGAACACTCTCTCGCCTGAGCCGGGTGGAAAACTCATTGTTTTCTGACACACCTCTGCGCTTCAACAATCGCTGCAGGTTTTTTCCTGCACATTCACCATATGTTCACGACTAAACCTGGTGAACTTTGCGATTACGCGCTGTGTTTGGGCGAAAGAGCACAACCATACAACCGGTCACGACCGGCTTGAGCAAGTATACACGCTCGTGCGCAGCGCGTCAAGTTGCGAAAATGTCAAAGTTTCGCGTTCGCTGGCACAACAGTCCACGCCTCACCGCCGATTACGTCGATGACCTTTACGGCGAGCAGTGCGCCCGTAGCGTGCCGATCCAGGGTGTAGACGCCGCTGACGAGCGTCCTGCGGCGTAGTGGTGCATCCACAATTGTGGGACAAAACAATCTCCCGTCATATGCGGGATCGATCAGGATCTCATCAACCATACAGCGCCAATCGTTCAGATCGCCTGATACGGTTGTCAATGCGGGATTGACGTACCCCTCGACAGTGATTGTAATCTGTGCATTGGTGCGCGCGATACGAATGGTCGCCTCGCCGCGCGGCGCTGGCGTCGTTTCTCCGACCTGCACAATGGTAAAGCCATCGGATGCCGGATTGCACGGCTGAAGCATGCAGCGCAACCGACGGGCGGTAATCTGGATGGCGCTCGGATTGACATCACAGGCAATCCAGCGTCGCCCCAACTGCTGCGCGACAACCGCCGTCGTGCCCGATCCGGCGAAGCAATCCAGTACCACGTCGCCTGGACGGGACGAAGCGCGCACGATGCGATTCAGCAGCGCTGGCGGTTTGGTAGTGGGATACCCCAGGTCACGCACGAGCGCTGCGTCGATTGGGATCGTCCACACATCGTAGGCGCCGATGCCGGGTTTGCGCAGATAGGTCTTGACCCGCTCACCACGCGGGTTGACATTCCAGTAGTAGCGTCCACGCTCGTCCGCCTGCCGAAAGCGGGCAAGTTGCTGTCGCGTGTAGGGGATAAGCACCTCGTTGTAATTGAACGTCCAGCGATCACTGCGGGCATAGAGCAGGATGGTATCATGTTTGCGGTTGAACTGGCGTTCGCCATCGCCGCCGCTTGGGTAGAACCAGATAATTTCGTTCAGCATCCGTTCGGCGCCGAAGACTTCGTCCATGAGACAGCGCAGCAAGTGCGCCTTGCGAAAATCGCAGTGCAGGTAGATGCTGCCATCTTCGGCGAGCAGTTCGCGCAGCGCGATCAGGCGTTCGTACATGAACTGGAGATAGGCGTCATCGTCCCAGGTATCGCGGTATTCGGCATTGGGAACAGGAATGAGTCGCGCAGAACCGGAACCACGCAGGCGTATGCGGCGCACACGGTCGATGCCAGCGCCGAATGGCGGGTCGATGTAGATCAGATTGATGCGCTGCCGATACCCGTTCGCCAGAAGCCAGGTCAGCGCGGCAAGGTTCTCGCCGTGGATCAACATATTCGGACCGGTCGCACCCGATCGTTCCACTTCGATAGCGGTCGGAACGGTGAGCGGCGCCAGTGGTCGCTTTCCGTTCCAGGTGAGAAAGGCGCGCCCCGCAGGCGGCGACAGGTGAATAATAGGCGGTATGTCCATAGCAGAACCATGGTCTGGCGCGCACAGTTCTATGGTCGAGCCATTTCAACAGTGCGCAGTGCAATGATGCACACGAACATACAGGCGAAGGCATACATCAATCCCTGAGAACGCGGCTCACGGTTGCGCGCCGAAGAGTGGGCAATCGGAATAGTGAGCAGTGTGATAATGCCGTAGAGAATATGCATTTCAGGACGGAGCGGCAGCAACCCGCGCACCAGCAGTATCACGCCGAGGACGCATTCCGACAGCACGAGCAGCACTCCGATCGCCATGCCGCTGCGGAGCCACGCTCCAACCGGACGCTGTAACAGACCCAGGATCAGCGCCCAGAGCGCCAGTATGCTAAAGACCAAGAGAATGGTAAAGAGCAGATTCGCATGCAAGCGCAGAATGTGTTCCATAGTATCAGGATTGTACCGCAGGTGGATCACGCAGGCAATAGATGGAAGTTTATGAACCGCAATCTGATCGATGAAGCGCGCAACCGCGCAATGGACGTGCTCTACCATTGTTGCACACCGCATGGCTTTCGCGCTTCGGCGCTCGCAGCGGGCTACCCGCAGATCTGGGCGCGCGACAACGGCATTATGATGCTGGGTGTCGTCGCCAGCGGCGATCCCGCCCTGATCGCGTGCAGTCGCGCAGCACTCGAAACCCTGGGCGCGGCGCAGTCGCGGCGTGGGCTTATCCCGCTCAATATTAACCCCGACACTGGCTATATCAGCACGGAGAACGCTGGTGCAGCCGACTCGAATCTGTGGTTCATTCTGGGGCATTACCTTCACTACTGCGCTACCGGTGACGTTGCTTTCGTGCAAGCGCACTGGAGGGAGATCGACAGGGCAATGGTATGGCTCGAATACCAGGATATGAACGAATGCGGGTTGATCGAAATCCCGGAGGCGGGCAACTGGATGGACCTGCTGGCAGTGCGTTACAACACGCTGTACGACAATGTGCTGTACTATGCGGCGGCGCTAGCGCATGAACAACTACGCACTCTAGTAGCACCAGAGATGCCAGCGCATCAGCTGACGATCGACGCCGCTGGCATCCACGAACGTATCAACCTTCTGTTCTGGATCGACCGTTGTTGGGTCGCCGAGCATTTTGCCGCTCATCTCGAACGTCTCAAGGCGATGCGGCTGGAATGGTTCATGCTGTACCACAATATCGGCATGATCTCCAGCCGACCGTTCTATCTGCCGTGGGTCGCCTTCCGCGAATTCGGCGACTGGTGTGACAGTCTCGCCAATCTGCTCGCCATTTTGACCGGTGTGGCAGACGGACATCGCACAGAACACATTCTGCGCTTTATGTATCAGGTTGGCATGGCGGAACCCTATCCGACGAAAGCCATCCATCCGCCGATCTATCCGGGCGAAGCGCATTGGCGCGAGTACTACCGCAGTCGGACGCTTAATCTGCCGCACCAGTATCACAACGGCGGCATCTGGCCGATGATTGGCGGCTTCCACGTGGCGGCGTTGGTACGCCACCGCTGGCACAATCAGGCGGAGCGATTGCTCCGGTCGCTGGCAGAGTGTGTCTATCAGGGATTACATTGCGACTGGGAGTTCAACGAATGGATGCACGGCGAAAGCGGTCATCCGATGGGGTATGCGCAGCAGGGGTGGTCGGCTGCAATGTATCTGTACGCTGATAACGCGGTGCGAACCGGTCAAATGCCGCTGTTTGATCAACTGCTGGCGGTCAAGCCGGCAGCAGCAGTGGCAGCAGAGGTAAACGACGCCTACGTCCGCCCCGGCGGAGGACCGGTATAGGGATGTCCCGGCAGTGAGTCGTTGTCTCAGTCGCCGAAGACAATCCCCAGATCGCGCGCCGTTAGCATGGTATCCGAGTCGAGCGGGACGGTTTTCATGCGCCGGGTTGCCTCTTCGAGTGGCACATACCGCACCGTTGGCGGGTCGAGCGCCACCATCACGCCAGACTGCCCTTCTTCGAGCGCGCGCACAGCCGCTGCGCCGAAACGCAGTGCCAGCAGGCGGTCAAATGTGGTTGGTGTGCCGCCACGCAACAGGTGCCCCAGAACGACAACGCGCGTTTCTTTGCCGGTCAGCTCCTCGATCTCACGTGCCACCCGCTCACCAATGCCGCCCAGACGCTCGGCGCGACCAGCCTCTTTTGGAGCAATCAGCGAGACACTGCCCTCAATCGGACGGGCGCCTTCAGCAACAACCACGATCGAGTATGGTCGCCCTTCGGCTTCGCGGCTCTTGATCTTGGCAGCAACCTTGTGGATGTCATAAGGGATTTCAGGAATAAGGATAACGTTCGCCGTTCCGGAGATCCCGGCGTTGAGTGCAATCCATCCGGCATAGCGCCCCATCACTTCAACCACCATAACCCGCTGATGCGCTTCGGCAGTTGTGTGCAGGCGATCAATCGCTTCAGTAGCAAAAGCGACTGCGGTATCAAAGCCGAAGGTGGCAACCGTCCCATCCAGGTCATTGTCGATTGTTTTGGGAACACCGATCACCCGCACCCCCTTGCGTGCTAGCGCCGCTGCGATCTCCATCGAGCCGTCGCCGCCGACTGAGATCAATGCATCGATGCCGTAAACCGCAAGACCGTTCACAATCTCGTCGGTGCGGTCACGCTCGATCACGGTGCCGTCGGGCAGTTTTGTGGGGTAGCGCAGGGGATTTCCACGGTTTGTTGTTCCGATGATAGTGCCGCCCAGTGGTGTAATGCCGCGCACCGTTTCGCGGGTCAGCGGAATCACGCCGCCTCGTGGATATTCTTTCGGTGAGAGAATGCCATTGAATCCGTCACGAATGCCATAGCATTCCCAACCGCGCTGCATAGCGCTCAATACCGTAGCGCGGATAACAGCGTTGAGCCCCGGAGCATCGCCGCCACCGGTACAGATGGCAATGCGCAATCGTGAGCTTGAAGGGATCGTCATAGCGTTGCGCTCCTCTCTTCTCCTGAACCGGTTTGCCAGTTAGCATCACCTGAAAATACTACACGCCGTCGCGCATATGACGCGACAGCGCGTAGATGGTATCGACCCTATGCCCCACCATATCTGGCATATATGCCTTGGTGCTCATACCAGTGAAGGAACGGGGCGAACCCCATTCCCAGGTGCGGACATTGGGTGCAAACGTATGTTTAGACTGGCAGATCAACCACCTTAATGGCGTCTTTACCGCCATACATATCCCACCAGGGTTTCGCGCCTTTGTCCAGCACCTCGTTCAGCGCGGTGATATTCTGCACGCCGCGGTCGCTGAGCCATGCTTCGAGTGCATCGTACCCCTCGCGCGCATAGACGGGGATACCATCCTGCCAGGTCGCGCGTCCGCATAGAACACCAGCGAAGCGCGATCCGGCTTCGGCAGCCATTTCGAGCGACTCACGGAACACCTCATCGGTTACGCCAGCGCTCAGGTAGATGAATGGCTTGGTGGCGGCATCCGACGCTTCGCGGAACAGTTTCAGCGCCTCCTGGCGAGTGTATGCTTCCTGTCCGCTGAATGCTTTGGTGCCAGACACAAACTTCATGTTGACTGGCACTTCGACTTTCAGCACATCGACACCGTACTTCGGCTTGGAGAACTCCTCCATGTAGGCAGCAACATATTTTGGCTTGACTTTGGCAAACTCGAAACTCTTCTCATCGCCGATGTTGTCGTCGTATGCCAGCGGTTCAAGGAAGAAGGGAACATCAAGCCCTTTGCACTCCGCACCGACGCGCTCGATGAATGCATGTTTGCGTGCCAGAATGTCCGGCTCGTCGAATGGATTGTAGTAGATCAGGATTTTGATAGCGTCTGCACCCGCTTGGATCAGGCTATAGACGCTCCAGGTATCGAGCAGGTCTGGCAGGCGCCCTTTGATGGAGGCATCGTAGCCAGTTTTCTCATACGACATCAGCACGCCGACATTCGGTGCTTTGTGCTGAAGTGCAGGCAAACCATACTCCGGATCCATCAGGATCGCCGAAGCATACTTCGTTAATATCTTTGTGACTGCGGTCTTGAACAGGGTCAGATCTTCACTGGTCGCCGTTCCGCCTTCGCCGCGCGCTTTGGCAATCGCCTTTTTGAGCGAGCCACGCTGGTCCATTGCCGCTGCTGCGATGACGCCGCGTTCATTGGCACACTTATTGATGCCATTGAATTTGCCGCGTGTCATTGTGACCGTGGCCATTGTCAACCTCCTTCAGTACAAGAACATCGGCTTGCCAAGCGGGTGTTTGACCCGTGGCCGGTAGTTCTCCACGTCGTACAACTCTTCGACATCAACCCGTTTGACTCCCTGCACGCAGGTATCGACCGGAACGGTGGTATACTGCCCGTTCTGGAGCGCCACCATGCGCCCGGTGTGCCCCTGGAGCAATTGATCGACTGCCAGATTGCCATAACAGATGGCAACCATTCGGTCGAGCGAGTCGGGTGCACCAGCGCGCATCAGATATGACAGCTGCTGGTAGACGATGTCGATGCCGGTGATCTGCTTGATCGCCTCACCGGTAATCATGCCGATGCCGCCGAGTTTCCGGTGCCCGTAAGCGTCTTCCTGGCCGTATTCGACCACCTGCCCGCCGATCATTGATGCGCCTTCTGAGATGACGCAGATCGAATAATTGCTGGGGTTGCGTCGGCGGTCTTCCACCAGGAAGCGTGCCAGCTTCTCGACATCGAACGGCACTTCGGAAATGATGGCGCGATCAACGTCTGCCAGGTACGCCGAGATCAGCGCTGTTTCCCCTGAGTTGCGTCCGAACAGTTCAATCACGGCAACACGCTCGTGTGAGCCGGTCGGCGTGCGCAGTGCGTTGATAAAGTCAACGCTGCGGGTGACTGCCGTTGAGAACCCGATGCAGTAGTCGGTGCCGAACACGTCGTTGTCCATCGTTTTGGGGATGGCAATGATCCGCACCCCCTCACGATGCATGCGAACCGCATAGGAGAGAGTGTCGTCGCCGCCGATTGGAATAAGCGTGTCGATACCAAGATGCTCCAGCACACGTAACACATGTGGCGTACAGTCAGCGGTTTTCTTTTCGCCAGTGAGTTCGAACTTGCCCTTGAGAAATTCGGGCATCTCCTTCTCGCGCACACGCTGTGGGTTGGTGCGTGATGTGTGCAGGTGCGTTCCACCGTACCGGTCAATCGTACGCACATCCGCCTTGGTGAGTGGCTGCACCCATTCCGACGCGCTCTCTGGATCGTCCGGGTTGTAGTACAGCAAACCGGCCCAACCACGCCGGATGCCGATAACCTCGATCCCGGCGTCGCTCGCGCGATTCACTACTGCCTTGATGCACGGATTCAAGCCGGGAACGTCACCGCCGCCAGTCAGAATGCCAATACGCATAGCCCTTTCTCCTCACTAAACCAAGCAGTGCCTTTCACGTCCAGTTATGGACGGTGTGTGATATGCAGCACTCATCAGATCACACCCATCCGCGCGGAGATCTTTCAGCTCTCGATGAGTTGGCACATGCCGCAACACCGCGGCGCAAGTCACTGTCGCGAGATCCGGCTGACAACTATGTTGCGTGTGCAGTGCGATACTGCCACTATTGTATACACGGCTTAACTACCTGCGGTTATCAGGTTCCAAACAGCGCGTAAATATATCGCAACCTTTGCCGGTTGGCGAATGCCATTGATATAATAGCACAGGCGTCGTCTCGTGGGATTGCTATGCACCGACTATTATACATCTATCAGACAATCTTGCGTTTTCCGCTCTTGATCGCGATCGTCCTGTCGTTGGGCGTTTCCCCAGCTTCCGCTACAGTTCAGACCGTTCCTCCCGATCTATCAGAATACGAATCCTGGCTGCGCGAAGCATTCGCTGCCGCTCAGCGCGGTGACCGCATCGGTCTCGAAGACGTCGCCGGTCGTCTGGCGGCGGTGACTGCGGTTCGTTTCCCCGATGGGACGGTCGTGACGGTGGACAACGCCTGGCTGCAAGAGGCGCTTGCGTCACCAACTCCCGATCTCACGCTGATCGGTGCGCGCCTTGGCGCGCTGATCGATGCACTCGCGCAACCACCGTCGTCAGCGCCAGCAGATGCGCTGGATCGATTGGAACGTATCCTCGATGCCCCACCGTTCAATCGTCCGACGTTCGAGCCGCCACAATGGTTAATCGATGCACTTGGCTGGCTGATACAGGTGATTGAAACAATCAGTCGTCCGGTCAGCGTTGTACTGCCGCAGGCAACGAATGTGGTCGCCTGGATCATTGTGCTGGTCGGTATTGTGCTGCTGCTGGCAGTGATGATCTATCTGGCAATCAGTGTGCAACGCGGCATTGTGCGCGATGCACGGATCGAGGTGCAGAACGATAACGATGTACTGACGGCGACCGGGGCGTTCAATCAGGCAAGTTTTCTGGCACGCGACGGTGATTATCGCAGTGCAGTGCGCTACCTCTGTCTCTCAGTGCTGCTGTGGCTCGATGAACAGAACCTGCTGCGTTATGATCGCGCGCTAACGAACCGTGAACATCTGGAACGAGCGCGGAGTAATCCCGACCTGTTACTGCGCCTGAAGCCGGTGATTGAAACGTTTGATCAGGTATGGTACGGCCATGCACCGGTTGACGCTTCCCTGTTTGCATCATATTGTCAACAGGTCGAGACATTGCGGCGCGAGATGGGAACGAAGCGCATATGAGTCAATTACGCGATCTTCTGCTGATAGCCGCTCTTTTTGGGGTCTTGATCGCCTTTGTTATTGTCAGTCCCGGTCGCTCTCCATCGCTGGCACCGGATACTCCAACGACTTACTCGAGCGCGCCGACGGGAGCGCTGGCGCTGTACGAATGGACGCGCGCCATGGGGTACGACGCGCATCGCCTCGAATATCGTCCTTTCGAGTTGACCGATGATGATGCTGTGCTGGTGATGCTCAATCCCAGCGCCGCGATCAGCAAGGATCACGCTCACCACATTCGGACCTGGATCGAACGCGGCGGGATGCTGATCTTCGCAGAAGACACACCAGCATTGTTCGGCCTATCTGATGCGCTGCTTGATGAATTGCAGATGCGTATGATCGTCATCACCGGCACACAGATGATCGAGCGCGTGCCGGCATTGCAGCCGGTCTTCGATCAACCGCCGGTGCGTGAGTTGTTCGTTCGTCCACAGCGCATGCTTGTGCCACATCGCAACGATTATGCACCGCTGTTTGGCACATCAGGTCGGATCCTGATCGCAGGCATTCAAATTGGTCAGGGGTATGTGTATATCAGTGCAACTGCGCAGCCATTTACGAACAGTGGGTTGCGCGATAAGCAGCATGCTGCGCTGGTGCTGAATATGCTGCGGCGCACGTCGCCTGGCGATCGCGTTCTGTTCGATGAGTACCATCACGGTCTGGTTGCGCCGCCTGCACCGACTGATGGATTGCTGCGCACGGCATGGGGATGGGCAGGGATCTATGCTGCGACCGTGACGGCGCTATTTTTGTTGTTGGGCGGGCGGCGCTTTGGGCGAGCTGTGCCGCTAAAGGAAGAGGTCGAACGTCGCAGCAGTGCGGAGTATGTCGAGAGCATCGCTGATCTATATCGGCGTGGAGGTAAACGCGCATATATGCTACGTCACTTTTACGCCAGCTTCAAACGTCGTCTAGCGCAACCATACGGTATTAACCCCCAGGTGGATGATCGCGAGTTTGTGTATCAACTGGCGCGACTGCGCTCAATTGATGAAGCGGCGTTGCTTGCGTTGCTGGCGCAACTGCAGGCGACTCCCGCTTCGGATGCTGAGTTGCTGCGCGTGGTTGCCGCTGCCGATGCGTTCATCCATGCGCAGACCCACGGGCAGTGATAAAACCGACAAGGGGAGGAGTGTGTGAAACCGAATATCGCCGCGCGTCTGCACGCTATCCTTGATCTGCTCGATGAAGGGTTTGCTCTCTACCGTCGCTCGTTCACCGGTTTTGTCCTGGTGGGACTCGCAGGGTTGACCCCGATTGCAATTGCGACAGGTCTGCTGATAGCAAATGCGGAACGACTCGGTCCTGGCTGGTTCATCGTTATCATTCTGGTGGGTCTGGTCCTGATGCTGCCGATGCTGATCTATCTGATCGGCGGATTGTCACGTGCAGCGAATGCAGCAATCGAGGGGCGTGCCATTGATCTGCGCGAAACGCTGGCGCTCTATCCCAGCGTGGTTGCGAAGGCTGGATGTTTTACCGTTACCTACGGTATTCTGATGCAGGTAGTGTCATCTTTGCTGAGTATTGTATGCATCTGTCCAATCTATGTTTTTTTGGGGATCTCTCTTACAGCGCTGGTTGCAGCGCCAGACAGCAGTGGCGTGGTTCAGGCGATTTTGCTGATAGTCATCGGCTTGCTGTTCATGGGTATGTATCTGCTCGGATTTATCATTGGCGGCATAGGGTACAGCAGTCTATTGTACGCGCTGCAACCATGGTTAATCGAGCGGCTGCGTTTTGGTGAGGCGATGGAGCGGAGTTTTGATCTGATCCGGTTTCGTCTACGCACGAATCTCCTCGCCTGGGGGCTGAGCGCGCTGCTGGTATTTGCCGTGGGCATCTCGGTGAGTCTGGCGGTGGGTGTGTTGATACCGCTGCCAGCGTTTCTCCTGCTTGGCGAGGAGTCGTCGTTTGCCCAGGCAATTGCCGGAGTCGCGTGGTTGCTCGGTCTGGCACTGGTGCTGCCACCCTGGCTCATCTCGATGACGCTACTGTACCGGCGGAACCTGGCAGCGCGCAGCGGCGCAGACCTAGCGCGGCGGGTCGAAGCGTGGCGGGAGAAGCAAGAACTGAGAACCGATAGCCGATAGCCATAACTGAGAACTGAATTGGAGTGCTATGCTAACTTATGATATTGCACAGGCTATGCGCTCCGAGGCGTCGAAAGTGATCGTCGGGCAGGAAGAGGCGTTCACGCAGATCCTGATCGCGCTATTTAGCGGCGGTCATGTGCTGATCGAAGGCGTACCAGGCACCGCAAAAACGCTAATGGCAAAGACACTGGCAGCGTTGATCGGTGTCGAGTTTAAGCGTGTGCAGTTTACACCCGACCTGATGCCTTCCGATGTTATCGGCACGCAGATCTTCGAGATGGGAACCGGGCAATTCCGCCTCCGCAAAGGTCCGGTGTTCACCAATATTCTGTTGGGCGATGAAATCAATCGTGCCCCGGCGAAGACACAGAGCGCCTTGCTCGAAGCGATGGAAGAGCGCCAGGTGACTATCGAAGGCGAGCGATTGCCGTTGCCTGAGCCGTTCTTCGTTATGGCAACGCAGAACCCGGTTGAATACGAAGGAACCTATCCGCTGCCGGAAGCGCAACTCGACCGCTTTCTCTTCAAGGTTATCGTCGATTACGCGTCGCAAGAAGTCGAGATCGAAGTGCTGCGTCGGTACCATGCTGGATTCGATGCTCACCGCTTGGAGACGGTCGGGCTGCGTCCGGTGATGAACCCTGAGATCCTGGCGCAGTGTCGTGCTGAGATCCGCCAGGTGCAGGTGGACGATAGCATTCTGAAATATGTCACCGACATCGCCCAGGCGAGTCGCAAAAGTCTCGATCTGATCCTGGGTGGCAGTCCACGAGCGTCAATCAGCCTGTTGATCGCTGCCAAAACCTGGGCGGCGATGCAGAATCGCGCATATGTTACGCCCGATGATGTCAAGTTTCTGGCGCGACCAGTGTACCGCCACCGTATCATTCTCAAGCCGGAAGCTGAGGTCGAGGGGTTGACGCCAGATACGGCAATGTCGCGCATTCTGGCGCGGGTGGAGGTGCCGAGGTGAGAACCGAGAACTGAGAACTGAGAACCAAGAACCAAGAACTGAGAACTGAGGATCGGGAAATGGATGCTACTCGTGAGCGACTGAGCACGTTCTTGCTTTACCTGACTGTTGAAGCGCTTATAGTATCTCTCAGATACGTTGACCATCGTGTGCATCTTCCATGTCGTGCAGGGTGCCCGCTTCCGGCATAGGGTTCAACCTCTCGTAGGAACTAATCCGATATTCGTTCGTGCCGTGGGGATGTTGAGAACATAAACCGGTATGCGCCGTTGCTGCGGGGCTCATGAAGATGAAGACTAGGCACTCAATCCGGTATTCGTTCGTGCCGTCGAGCTAATATTTAGAACTTAATCCGGTGTACCAAACCGGCTGTCGGGCTAAAGCCTTCGGCTATGCGAGGCGAAGCCCGCCTGCGCGGGCTATGCTGGGTTATTTATTTATCATGGGCTCTCAGCTTTGCGGGGCGAGGCCCGCCTGCACGGGCTATACCGGACTTGACTCTTGAAACTCATAAGCTCTCAGCTATACCATGCAAAGCCCGTCTGCGCAGGCTGTAGCGGAATAAACAACCATACATTTCGGTTGCCGTTTGGGGAGCGCAATGGTGATTGTGGTTGTCCAGGGAGGTTCAACCGCTGTAAGAGCTGCTACGGTGCGCTATCCTGATACCGTTCTACTTGTCAGATATGACCTGTCGCTGCCCGTGATGTGTCAACCTAATTGAAACCTGCAACGCATGATCCCGACACTGCGCCTCTATCTCATGCTCCTCGTCGGCGCTGTACTGATTGCCGGAGCAGCGATTACGCCACTGGCGATCTGGATTGCCATTGCGTACCTGACGGTTGTCGCCGTGCTGGTAGGTATCGATTTTCTGCTGACCGACCGCCCCGCTGTTCTCGATGTTGAGCGCATTAACGACTCGCGTCTCTCACTGGGCGCCAGCAACCCGGTGACCATCCTCATTGCCAGTCGCGCCCGTCGCCGGTTGATGCTCCAGATCCGTGACGAGCATCCTGATGCGATCCCGGCTGATAGTACCATCCTGAGCGGATCGGTCGATCCGTTTGCGTTGCTCGAAGTGCGCTACCACCTGCGTCCACTCCGCCGCGGCGACTATACGTTCGGCGACATCAACCTGCGCTATGTTAGCGCCTTTGGCACATTCGTGCAACAGGCACGCTATCCGGCTTCTGCACCGGTGAAGGTCTATCCGAATGTTCTGGATATTCGCAAATACGACCTGCTTGTGCGCAAAGGATTACTGCTCGAAATGGGGTTACGTCCAGTGCGCATTTTTGGGCAAGGGGTCGAGTTTGAGCGGTTGCGCGAGTACCATCCCGACGACGAGTTTCGTCGCATCAACTGGAAAGCGACTGCGCGCCGGGGCAAACCGATTGCTGCCGAGTATGAGACCGAACGCAGCCAGTATGTTGTCAGCGTGATCGATACAGGTCGCCTCATGCGCGCGCCAGCGAACGACGGCACGGGAGGACTTGCTAGGCTCGATTACGCTATCAACGCTGCCCTGCTGCTCTCCTACGTGGTCACTCTCAAAGGGGATCATGCCGGTTTGCTGACCTTTGCCGATGACGTTCGCACCTATCTGGCGCCGAAGCGCGGCAAAAGCCAGTTCTATCGCATGCTCGAGGCGCTGTACAACGTACCGTTTGAGCCGGTCGAATCCGACTATGCGCGCGCACTCACCTATCTGAGCGCCAGGCATAAGCGCCGTTCGTTGATCATCGTCTTCACCGATCTCGTCACGCTAGACGCTGCACGCGATCTGATCGCGCACATGGCGCGTCTGGCGCAGCGTCATCTGCCGTTGTGCGTCGTTCTGTCCGACCCGAATATCACCCGGTTTGCCGGGCGTACGCCAGTTGAGGCGACCGACGTCTACCGGCGCGGTGTGGCTGAAATGCTTCTGGCGGAGCGTCGGGTTGTGCTCGAAACCCTGCATCGCAGCGGCGTCTTGACGCTTGACGTTCCCGCTGATCGTCTGAGCGTTGCAGTCATCGAAAAATATCTGGAGCTGAAAGGGAGGGGGATGCTCTAGAGTGTTCAAGATTATGGTACAATCCCCGCCGTGATCATCCGAAGCCATATCAACCAGATCCTTGCCGATGTTGGATCTGCCATTCCGCCGGATGGCAAGCGTGACTACTTCCGATTGCACCGCAATCGTTTTGCAATGATCCTCGCCGCGCTACCGACGGACGCCGGCAATCGCGTGCTCGAAATTGGCGTCAACCCTGGTCTTTTCACGCAAGCACTCGTTCGAGCCGGGTATCGGGTCAGCGGCACCGACCTGTTTCCAGAACATCGCGCATCGTTGTGGCGCGATCTGGGGGTTGACGTGCGGCGCTGGAACATTGATACCGAACCGCCGCCATACCCGCCAGCATCGTTCGATCTTATTATCTTCTCGGAAGTTATTGAGCATCTTGTAAATCCACCACTGGACGCGCTGGCAGCAATGCGAGAACTGCTTGTTCCAGGAGGGTACCTTCTGGTTTCGACGCCGAACCAGTTCTATTTGAAAAGCCGGTTGCGGGTGCTGGCAGACATTCTGCTGCTGCGTCCCTTCGAGCATGATGATGAATTCCGCCGCTGGGTGAGTCTCAAGGCAGAAGCGCGCTACTACACCCACAGTCGGTTGTACAGCATGGGTCAGCTTTGCTGGATGCTGCATCATGCAGGTTTCATCGTAAGGAGGCGCATATACGGCAATCCATGGGAACGTGTCGGTCTGGAGTGGCAGCGTTTGTTGCGCCATCCCCACCGCTGGCTGGTCAAGGCATTGCTTTGGAGTGCAACACGCGCGATTCCGCCAGCACGATCAATGCTGCTAGTCGTTGCGCAGCGTCCCGCGGGTTGAAGGCGCAGCATGTGGCAATCCCTCAAAAAGAGCGCATATGTTCTACCGCTGTCTGGCTATCTGGCACTCAGCCTGATCATCATGGCGCCGGTGCTACCGGTATTCACCACCGCTCTTCCGGGTGGTCCGATTGCCAGCGTCGATGGATGGCAGAACGTCTGGAACCTGTGGTGGGTGCACCGCGCGGTGACGACCGCCACGAATCCGTTCTTCACACCGTTGCTATTCTATCCGCAGGGTGTTGATCTAACATTGCAAACGTTGAACATCAGTAATGGCATCCTGTTTCTCCCGGTCACGGCGCTTGTTGGTCCCATTGCTGCATACAATGCTGCCGTCGTAGCCGCGCTGACTCTGTCGGGTATTGGCGGGTACGCCCTGGCGCTGAGGGTCAGCGGTGACCGCCTGGCAGCATTTGTTGGCGGTGCCGTGTTTACCTTCTCGCCGTTTCATCTGACCAAAGTATGGGATGGGCAGCTGGAGCTTATCACCCTGCAATGGGTTGCGCTGTATGCATTCTTCCTGTTGCGCACTGTGGAAGATGCGCAGCGACGCGATGCGCTGATCGCCGGGGTCTTTCTAGCGCTGATCGGGTACACGAGCTGGTACTACCTGTTCTTCTTTAGCGTCTATAGTTTACTTTTTGCCGCGATCTGGCTGGTAAAGGCACCTGATAGGCAGCGATGGGTTCTGGTTCGCTGGTTGGCGCTAATCGCTGGTAGCGGCAGCGTGCTGCTCGCGCCGCTAATACTTGCCGCTGGTCGCACTGCGCGCTCGATGGCAGGCGCCAGCGGCATGCGGTTTGATCCATCCAATCCGCTTGACCTTATCCTTATTCACTCCGCCAATCTCTACGATGTGATTCTTCCCAATGGCTTGCATCCTCTCTGGGGAAGCGCAGTAGAGAATCTGGTGCGCACCTGGCATCCGTATATTGGTGCGTGGAATATTGCACTGGGGTATGTTGCGCTGGCTTTGTCCACTGTTGCGTTGATCATGGCTCGTCGCGAAGCGTGGCGTTGGACGGTCATTGGACTGATAGCGATCGTGCTCTCGTTGGGTCCGATCGTCCAGATTGGCGTAATGCGAACGCCGATACCGCTGCCGTATCAACTGATTCTGGCGATTCCGGGGCTGGAACTTGCGCGGCGTCCCAGCCATTTCATTGTTATCACTACGCTGATGCTGGCGCCGCTTGTAGCACTTGGTCTCCGGGAACTGCGAAGGCGATTATCGCTGCGGCAGGGGTATGCGCTTATCGGAGTATGCGCAGCGTTGATCGCGGTTGAGTTTGCCCCGCCGCGCTGGTCGCTCCATCCATTCCGGGTGCACCCGTACTATGAGCGTATTGCCGGGCACGCTGGCGCCGTAATGGAATTGCCGCCGCTCCTCGAAGCGAGCGAACCGCTTATGGCGCAGATCGTCCACGGTCAGCCATTGATTGGCGGGTACGTGTCGCGTATTCCGCTGTATCCGTTCGTCGAGCAGGCGCCGGGAGTACGGCAGTTGTGGCGGATGCGTCCAGATGACACGTACCTCTTCACCGATCAGGCAGACAATCGCCTGAAGGAACTCAATGCCTTCGGCATTCGTCATATCATTGTTCACTGGGATCGTATTTCTGCCGATCGCCGCACCGATCTTCAGGCTGCACTGCAACAGACGCTCGGTGATCTCGCACCAGCGTATGCAGATGGTTCGTTGAGCGCATATCGTGTGCCGCAGATCGCTCAAACGCCGGTTGCATATGCGGCGTTTGGCAATGGATGGTATGCTGAGGAGCGTGATGGCAATCGTCACTGGCGCTGGATGGCGGCAGAGGGAGAAATTAACCTGGTCAATGCGGGTCGAAGCGATACGCTGATCCGTATGATGATCTCTGTTCAATCGTATCGAGAGGAGCGTCGGTTGTCAGTCATGCTTGGCGACCACGTACTTGGGTACAGAACAGTTGACCCGCAAGGCGCAACAATCGTCATGAGCTTTTTATTGCCGCCCGGTGAACATCGAGTGCGCATGCTCGCCGATGCAACTCTTGATCCGGCTTCCTCACGGTTGATCAGCATTGTCGTGACCGATGCACGTTTCTTTGCGATTCCATGATGTTCTATCGCCTGCGGGCAGAGGATTTTTACGTAATGGATGACTTATAGTATAATGCCCGCCGATATCAATTGCCTTCTTCTCTGCATCAATGAGACACTCCGTATCGTTATGATACGTTCCGAGGTACAACCCACTGCCCGTCAGTATCACAGATTGCCCGATAATGTTTGGGTGGTTGCTTTCGGTAAATACCTGATTCTTGCGATCCTCGTTTCGTTATGCGCAGCGTACCTCGCTCTTGTGCAGCAAAACCCGATCCGCTATACGCTGGACGGAGTTCAGGATGGGCTGGAGGGTATCGGGTGGTACGGCGTCGAGCAGAGCGACCTCGGAACCTATCGCTGGTCGGCTGGCAGTGCTGAAGTGCGTCTGCCGCTTCGACACAATAGCGGACGAGAGTACCTTGTGGTATTGACTGCGCAGTCGCTTCATCCTCACGGTCCGCAACCAATCCGCTTTCTTCTCAACGACCAGATCATTACCGAGGTTTTCCCCGGCAGCGCATTGCGAACATATCGTTTGCTGCTGGCGCCAGCGCAGGGAGACGCAGGGATGCGTTTTGGGTTCACCACGCATCCGTTTCGTCCGACGGACGACAATCGCGAACTGGGATTGCTGGTAAGCCGTCTTTCCATTCGATCTATCCCAGTGCGCGACTGGTTATTGACGGTTGGAGCTCCACTCAGTCTGCTGGTGTTGTGGGGTGTGATCCGCCGACGTACAACGTACTGGTCCGCGCTTGCAATTGTAGCGCTCCATGCGGTTGTATTGGCAGTTGCCGCAACGTGGTATCGACCAGGCGCCCTACCATTTATCTGGCTCGCTGCTCCTACCCTGATCGCTGCTGCTCTGAGCGTTTTTGTTGCCAGAACAACATCAGCCCGCATCGGTCTTGCAGCGCTCGTGGCACTAGTCGGGTACAGCAGCATTATCTGGCCCGCAGCTTTCACCGATGATGCGTTTATTTCTTTTCGCTACGCGCGTAATCTGGTTGCCGGGCATGGACTGGTCTTCAATCCTGGTGAGCGTGTTGAGGGATATACCAATTTTCTCTGGACGATGCTGGCGGCGTTCACCATCTGGCGTGGCGGTGATCCGGTCTTCTGGAGTTTTGCCGCAGGTGTGATCATTGGTCTGGCAATTGTGTTGCTGACCTACCGGGTTGCAGTGCTTGTGGTCGATCCACGATGGGGGCTTGCTGCTGCGTTGCTGGTGGCAAGCAGCCAGAGTCTGCTTGTCTACACAACGCGCGGCGCCGGTATGGAGACAGGACTGTTCACACTGCTCGTTCTTGTGGGTGGCGGCATCTATCTGTCAGCACTGTTGGCGAAGTACCCTGATCACGCCCGGCGATACGCTCTTGCGGGCATGATCTTCGCACTGACGGCGTTCACCCGTCCGGAAGGAGTAATGGTTTTCGGTCTGACACTCGGGCATGCCTTGCTGGTTGCAGTATCCGGCAGGTTGCAACCTGGTGGATCGTATATGCGCACGCTGCAGATAGCGCTTCGTGAGACGCTGCCGCTGGCAGTATCGTTTCTGACGCTGTTCGTGCCGTACTTTCTATGGCGGATGTGGTACTACGGCGACCCTTTGCCAAACACCTTTTATGCCAAAACAGGCGGCGGCATACAGCAGTGGTTGCGCGGGTTGAACTATACCATCGATTTTGCATTCATTTTTGGCGGTCCACTGCTTCTTATTGCTGCCGCAGCGCCGTTTGTCGGATTGGCTGATCGCTCGCGTTCGAAGGGAGAACGGCGCATAGTGCTGGCAACCCCTGCCGGATATCTTTGGTTGGTGTGTCTCATATACACTGCCTATATTATCTACGTCGGCGGTGATCACTTCCCTGGAGAGCGCTTCTTCGTTCCCATTGTTCCGTTTCTGGCAATGCTGATTATTCTGGGCTCTTCTACTTTGATGACCATTTCGTTCGCGCAACGCGCTCGGTGGCTGGTGCGTGCAGCAGTTGTTGTTACGATTGTGGCGGCTGCCCTGGTGGGATTGAATCGTGGTGAGGCGTTTGAACGGCGCGTCCTTGGAAATGATGAGAGCGTCTGGATTTGGGCGGATCTCGGTTTGTGGCTCAATCAGAATACACCACTGGATGCAAGCGTTGCCGCTGCTGGCATCGGCGCTATTGCCTACTATTCGCAACGTGAGACAATCGATCTCCATGGACTGACTGATCGGCATATTGCACGTGTTGTCGTCAACGATATGGGCAGTGGCGCCGCGGGGCACGAAAAGCGCGATCCAGAGTATGTGCTCAATGTTCGTAAACCGACCTATATCCCACAATTCTGGGAGGATTATTTTGGTGGAGCCAGCATCTTGCGGGGTAATTATGAATTAATCGACATTCGCACGAAGCGAGGGTATAACATACATTTGTGGAGAAGATTGTCGAATTAGCCTTGACAACTTTTGTTATTCGTGTTATGTTCCGTTGGCTCAATCTATCTATGGTACATAATCCGTTGAAGTGTACAGGTTGTATGTCTCTCAATACAGTACGTCCTTGCTCTCTGCTGGCGCTCTCTTTTCAGTGGAGAGCGCTGCAGAGAGCACCATGCAATGAAGCCGATTGCTCGCTCAGGGTATGAAAGGAGGTTGTATCGCTGCTTCCTGAGATTCCGGGTGCGCGATACGCATGGGCTATGAAACAGTCACGCACATCATTGATTATCGCTGCATCCACTGTTCTGTTCCTGACAATTGCGCTTGTGATCAGTGCCTCCACACCGTCAGGACAGGCGGAAATGCAGGACCTGATCGTCTTGCCGACCGTTCCTCCAACACCAACGGTTCCTCCAGCGCCGTCGCCTGTGATGGGCGTTGGGGCGCCGCAGGCTGCAACGACGCTTGTGACCGAGCAATTTGATATCGACGGAGCGCTAACTCGCTGGCAGATCGTTGACCTTGAGGAAGTGCCAAATGAGCGACGCTCGCTCTGGACGGTCGTCGAAGGTCGGTTGCGTCAGGATCGCACTGTCCCGCCACTCCGCGATCCGAGCATCCACGAAACGGCGGCGCTCATCGGCGAGGCGGACTGGAGTGATTATACGATCAGTGCCAGTTTTTACGATCAAGACAATGCCAACGTCGGTCTGATCGCTCGCTATCGGGATGGATCGTACTACCGGTATCGAATCATTCGGTACGACTATGAAGATCGTCCCAAGCATGTCATCGAACGAGTCGTCGATGGAACCGTGACGGTTCTGGCATCGCTCGATGCGCCAGGGTACGAGCCGCGTCGGTGGAATACCATTATGTTCAGCGTCAATGGTGATCAGTTGCGCGCATTTTTCAACGGACAGGCAACGATTGAGATTCGTGATGCGCAACTGTCATCCGGTTCCGCTGGCTTGTATACGCGTGCTATCGGCGGCATGCTGTTCGATTACGTTACGATAACGAGTCCATAGATGAGTGCGTATCCATTCCGACATCGTTCACCGGAGACGGGCGCATGTGGTGAACAATGTTGTGGGAGCGCTTGATGAGGGTGGTATGAATCGTATCTTTTTGATACTGGCGATCCTGATGGTGACCGCGAGCACGGTCACAACGCTGTGCGCACCCCGCATCGCCCTGGCGCAGGCACCGACGATTGATTTTATTGGACAGACGACGCTGCCGTCGTCCAGCAACGTCAAAACGCCGCAGATTAAGGGTCGCGGCAACGTGGTGCATATTGCTGGCAGCGCCGGAAGCCGCGATGACAACTTTGCACGGTACTGGCGCAAAAGCGATGATGGAACGCTCGGTTTCGCCGAGCCAAGGACGCTTGGACCCGCAACGGGTCAGTCGAACTATGCTATTTCGGATGTAACGGTCGCGCCCAACGGTCGGGTGTATGTCATTGCAAATAACGTCCGCGATCAGGCGATCTATCTCTGGAGCTCCGGTGACGGTGTCACATGGAATCCCGATGATCGTAAAACCGTTATCAGGGGCGGTGGATTTCGCGTGTATCCGCATATCGCAGCGTCGAACGATCGCCTGTGGGTCGTCTGGAATCAGGATGGACGCTACCGATATCGTACGACGACGGACATCAACGGCGGTGGAGGCTGGACGGAAACGCTCCTTGTCTCAAATCGTGAGTCCATGAACCATCCGTCGGTCGCCGTCTCGCCGGACGGCAGTCGGATGGCCGTCGTCTATGGCACATCCGGGGGCGACATTTTCGTTGGCATCTGGAATGGATCAGGGTTTACCGAGCGATTGATCGCCGATACCAATCTTTACCTGGCTGATCCAACGGTTGCGTTTGGTCCCGATAAACGTATTTGGGTTGCCTGGCGCGCAGTCGAGGGCGGCATTTTCTTCAGTCGCGAGAATGATCAGGGCAATTTTCCGACATCGCGACTCATCTCTGCAGAGTCGTACGGAACCGTATCGGTCAGTGTCGATCCGCAAGGGCTCGGGCACCTCTTCTGGGTCGGCAACCGCGGTGATGGCTGGAAAGTGTACTATGCCCGGCAGGGAGCCGATGGATCGTGGGGACTGCGCGTTGTAGAACCAGGAGCGTTTATTGCCAACGGGATGGGTGCCGTCACTGTCTCCGACTTTGCCTATGGGCACGGCGTGACCGAGTACTTCGGGGGTAGCGGTCTCGTCACGCGCTACTATCTGTTCCGCTCCCAGGGCGATAACTGCATTGCGCAGACGATCACGATAGGCAATGCGATCCCCGGCACGAATCCGCCCGTGGTGCGTGATCCGACGGTTGTCGGGACGATTACGCCGTCTGCTGGATGTACGCCAGCCGAGCAGCGGGTGGTGCTCAATGCGCAGGACGCGAATGCGCTAGCGGTGCCGTGGAGCGGAACGTACAATGTGCCGATCACGAATCTAGAACAGTGCGTGCAGACGCTCCATGTGCAGTTGCGCGCCAATAATCGCACGCAGTTCGACCCACAGTGGCGTAGCGTCACCTTCATTGCTGACCCGCAGGCTGCCGACACACCGGTAGATGCAGCCGTCAATGTCATGAATCCGAAGATCTTTGGTCTCATTCCTCCAGCCTTCTCTCCGGTATCACCGGCGGGCGACATGATGATGGAAGGGGCGTCGAACGGCGATCCAGGTTACACACGGATTCCCCAGATGCACATGCGGATTGCCGACATCGGCGACTGCACCGGTATCAGCGAGTATAAAGTGCTGTTCGACAACGACGCTTTGTTCCAGAGCGGGACGATCACCGGCACGTTCGCCAGCAATCTGCCGTTGCCGCCGCAGGCGCAAAACCAGCCGCTCCAGGTAGGCGGGACGCTCTTCAGAATTCAGGTGTTTGACCGCGCCGGGAACAGTGTGACGCTGCTGCGCCGCATGGTGTACGATCCGCCCGACCCGAACGGACGCCCGGTCATGGACCTGAGTCAGACCAGTCTGACGACCGATACGAATACGCTGACGATCCTGCGCTCACTGATCATCAATACGATTGTCGTGACCGACAATCTCTATCGGCGAGGCGAATCGGTTCCAGACCGAGGGTACACGAACAATCAGACGCCGCCGAACTCCAGCGACGCGACTAAACAGTTCTGGGGGCTCTGGATTGCGGTCGAATACCTGGGGAAAGGCGCCAATGCGGAGACTCAGTATCCACCTCTGACCAGTTTCGACAATCTGCGCTGGCAACCGGTTGAAGTGCCGAATGCTGTCAACGGCGCGCATGTGCGGTTCAATCTGTTCAGCGGCGTCCTTGATCGGACGGCGTCATCGCCAACGAATGGGTTCGGACCGGACTTGACGAAGGACGGAACCTATCGGGTGTATGTCAAGGCGCTCGACGGCGCGGGCAACGCCAGTACTGCGACGTATAGCACGACTCTGCGCCTCGATCCGGGGTATGAGGTGCCGACGATTCGGCTGCCGATCATTAGGAGATAACAGGAGTTGGCAGGAGCGTTGAGGATATCCACTCTTCAACGCTCCAGGTTGTATGCATGCCAGCAACGGTCATCTATGAGCGGTTGGCAGCAGCACATCTGCGCAGTGATCGCGGTCTGATCGTGATCGTTGCGTTGTTTGTGCTGCTGCTGCCTCTGGCAACACCTCGGGTCTATGCGACCGATGAGGTACAGTACTACGTTTATCTGCGCTCGCTCCGCTTCGATGGCGATCTCGATTTCGCCAACGATTATCAGCGCTTTGCCGAACTGAATCCGCGTTCAGGCATCGAGGGGAGCCTGCTTCAACCCAACCGCATTCGCCCGGCAACCGGTCTGTACGGCAATATTGCTCCAGTTGGCGCTGCGATCATGTGGGCGCCGTTCTTTTTGCTGGCGGATGCACTGGTGCATATCGCCAATGCCGCTGGCGCGCGTATTCCGGCGGATGGGTTTTCGGCGCCGTATATCTATTCCGTCTGTTACGCTTCGGCGCTCTACGGTCTGCTGGGGGTGATCCTCTCGTATCGGCTGGCGCGCCGTTTTGCTTCAGGCTTTGCGGCAACGCTCGCCAGCGTCACGATCTGGCTGGCGTCGCCGCTGGTGTTCTATATGTATGTGCAGATGCCCTTTGCGCATGCAACGGGTCTGTTCCTGACGGCGCTGTTCCTGACGATCTGGTATGAAACGCGGGAATGGGGGCGCGATGACGCACAAGGGCATCCTGAACGCAACTGGCGGGCGTGGCTGATGTTGGGGTTGATTGGCGGGTTAATGACGATCACCCGCGAGCAACTGGGGCTGTTCCTGCTGGCGCCAGCGATCGAGGCGCTCTGGCGCTATGCGCGCCTGGTGCGACTGCTGCGCGCTGCCGGGCGACTGGCAGTACGTCATGCGCTCTTCGTTGGGGTGTTCGTGGTTGCGTTGACGCCGCAACTGATCGTGTACCAGACTCTCAACGGTGAGCCGCGACCGGCGAGTGAGGTGAGCGGTAAGTTGAACTGGTGCAGCCCGCATTTTCTCGATACCCTGATCGATGTTGATCCTGCGCCTGATTTCTGGTGCCCTGGCGCCAGTGACTTCACAGCGACCTTTCCGCCGTTCAGTCGAGGGGCGCTGGTCTGGAGTCCGGCGCTGGGGTTGGGGTTGATCGGGCTGGCGCTGCTCTGGCGGCGCGATCGTCTGCTGACGATGGCGCTGCTGATGGCGTTCCTGGCGCAGACGTGGATCAATGGCGCATTTGGCACCACGTGGCACCTGACCGGGGCGTTTGGATTTCGTCGCCTGATCGAGTGTACGCCGATCTTCGTGGTTGGTCTGGCGCTGGTGAATGACTATCTCATCAAACGGATCGGCAGGGTGGGGGTGATCATTCCTGCTATTGTGCTAATCGGGTGGAACGCTGGATTGGTGTTGAATGCGACAATCTTCAATGCCGAGACGAACCTGCGACGCGGGTTGACCTGGCCCGATGTGTGGCGCTGGCAGATGGAAGCGCCGCTCCGTGTGGTTGAGAGGGCGGGCGATCTGCTGTTTCGGCGTTGTCGTTTTTTTGAGAACCAGCAGTGTGACTGAACGCGAACCTAAAAAAACAGTCGCAGGCCACAGACCTGCGATGATGGTGGGCCGCCCAGGACTCGAACCTGGAACCCAGTCGTTATGAGCGACGCGCTCTACCGTTGAGCTAGCGGCCCGCCAGCGGATATGGTACCACGCATAGCGCTCTGATGCAAGCAGATCATGCGACAAGCGAGTAGAACTCTCGCTCGCGTTGCTCCAGCATGGGAACAATTTCCCTTTCGATAATCTCCTGGAAGTATGGCGTTTCGCGGTGTGCCGCCAGTGCTGCGTGAGTTTCATACTGCTCGTACAGGAGAAAAACATCCGGGTTCGATTGGGAGCGGCAGCACTGATAGAGCATGCATCCTGGCTCATTGCGCCGTACCAGCGCCGCCATACGGCGTAACGCCTCTTCGACGGCGTCGCCCAGACCAGGTTTGCATACGTAGCGGGCAACAAGGACAATCATAGATGTTGTTCCTTTCTACGGCGCTATTGGAGGGCGCAGCGGCGCTGTACCCCTACAGAGCGCCCATGTCAGTCAGGGTTCATCTTTCTTGATGTCGCTCAGGCGAACAGTCTTCTGTACTCCGAACTTGATTGTCTTCTGTCCTTCGCTGGAGAGTTTGCCGGTCTGTTGCAGATGCTGGATTTCGCGCTGCATCGTCTGCGCCAGTTCGACTTCACCCTGGTTGAGCAGACGGGTCACGGCGCTCTGCAACTTTTGCGTCGCGCTGGCGACATCGCCAGCCGCCAGGTCTTGCAGCGCCCGCGTTTGCAATTTGAAGGCGCTGACCTTTTCAACAATGTTCATAACACTGGCGTTTACCTGACTCGCAAGCGCGGCGTCGGTCGTAAACGTGAGCATGATGTCGGCACGGGTCTTTTCATCGCGCAGGTTTAGCAGTGGAATATCGTAACTCACTTCCGCCTGCCCGATGCGATATTCACCTGCCGGACGCGGCTCGACCAGCACTTCGATCAGCAGGGTGCGACCGCCGCCGGTTTCCAGTTCACCGAGCGGCACGCTAACATCACGGTCGGAGATTGGGCGGTAGCCAAGATTGTTGATCAGCGGGTAGACCTGCCATACTGCGCGTGGCAGCACTCCCTGCACCAGTCGCAGCGTCAGATTCGCATGCTGCACCACAGTTGCCTGGGCGCGCTGGATAGTGCTCTGAAAGTACTCGACGATCTTTTCCGGACGATCAATGTAATCGGCGGTTCCGCCTGAGCGGTTCGCCATTTCGATCAGCAGGTCTTCATTCCAATCCTTGCCCACGCCAAGCGCCGTGATTGGCACATTGCGTTGCCCGGCGTCTGTAGCGCGGCGCAGACAATCGGACTCGTTCTCGGTCTGACCGTCGGTGAGCAGAATAAGCCGCCGCACCATCTGTGGCGGTCCCTTCTCAATCTCACGCAGTCCGGCTTCGATAGCTGGTGCGATTCGTGTACCGCCGCTGTCGCGCACGCGGTTGATACGGTCGATCAGTTCGGCAGGTCTGGTCACTGGTGTGGCAGGGATCAGCACCTCAGTCCGATGATCGAAAATGACCACCGAGACGACATCCTGCGCATCGAGCATCTCAATGGCACGGATCGTCGCCCGCCGCACCCGGTCGATCTTCTCGCCCTTCATCGAGCCGCTCCGGTCAATCACGAAACAGGCATTGACGGGCGCGCGCACCTGCGTCATCACCTGAGCGGGCGTGATTTCGAGCAGAATATAGGCAACCTGCGGTGTTGCCGCTGCTGCCATGTACGGGCGCGCCAGCGACGCGCGAATTGTGACCTCGCCTGCCATACGAATACTCCTTCTGCAACGTCCTGCATAGACCCTGGTTTTGCCTAAGGTCGTCGTTTTCTCTTTCGGACGCGCAACACGCCCATCGTTCATAATGGACGAAGCGCATCGTGCAACTGTTGCACTGACGTCGATATCCGCAACATCATTTTGACAATCGCTTTGTGCGGAGACAACGACTCCGCGAAAACAACCGTATCACGTGTATCAAGTATAGCACAGCGCCATCGATGCATATCCTGTGGTACAATTTGCGGCGAGACGCGATTCCGCTGCACAGAGTGCACGCTCGGCGCCATATGTCTGATCTGCTGGTCCCGGAAACAACCATCCGCGGCACACATGCCGAATATCGTATTCTCTCACTGATAGGTCGCGGGGGGATGGGTGCCGTCTATCGTGCGCTTCGGCTTGCCGACTCGACAATCTGGGCGTTGAAGGAGATGCGCCCGGCGGAAGATTTGCCGCCAGGCGAACTGGAAGAAAACCGGCGTCTCTTTTTGCAGGAAGCTGAACTGCTCAGGAAGCTCAGCCATCCGGGGCTGCCAGTCGTTGCTGATCTGTTTGAGTACCAGGGTCGCCCGGTGATGATCATGGAATTTGTGCCGGGTCAGACGCTCGAGCATTGCATCCGCGACGCCAATGCCCCGCTGCTGGAGCAGCAGGTGATCGGATATGGCATTCAGATTGCACGCATTCTGCACTATCTTCATACGCGCACTCCACCGATCATCTATCGCGATCTGAAGCCGTCGAATGTGATGCTGACGCCGGAAGGAGTTCTGAAACTGATCGATTTCGGCGTTGCGCGGACGTACAAGGCGCGCAAGGCGAAAGATACGATTGCGATGGGATCAGCAGGTTATGCGCCGCCTGAACAGTATGGCAAAGGGCAAACCGATGCGCGATCTGACGTCTATGCGTTGGGCGCAACACTGCTCCATCTGCTGACCAATCTGCCGCCGATCCCGTTGCAGACGCCAGCAAAAGGAAGCATTCGCAAACTCAACCCCTCGGTTGATGCGCGTACCGAGGAGGTGATTATCAAAGCAATGAATCTGGAACCGTCCAAACGGTTCAGCAGTGCGCTTGAGTTCGAGCAGGCGCTTCATCGTTGCCTGGATGCGCCCTATGTCGACCCGGTCGCTCGTGCTACGCCACCCCCGCCAATCATTCCGCCCGTTGCACTACGACCGTCGTCGGAAACCATTCTTCAGACGCCATCCGATCCTGTAGCGCCAGTTGCACCTCCTGCACCTTCGACCGATGTTCCGGCATCAGGTGCAGCATGCGCGCGTTGTGGGCGGATCAACAAACCGAATGCGCGCTTTTGCGCCGGATGTGGTGTGCCGCTCAGCGCTGCGCTGGTCGTGCCGCGCCTGATCGTTGTGTCACCGCGCAGCACCTTCGAGCAGAAGATCGAACGCACACCGCTCCGGATCGGTCGCCGTGACCCGCGCCAGCATCACTATCCCGAACTTGACCTAGCAGAGTACGACCGGGGCATTGCGTCGCGCCACCACGCAGTGATTGACCGGAACGGCGATCACTATACGCTGGTTGACCTCGGATCGACAAATGGTACGCTGGTCAATGGATCACCGCTCCCTCCTCACCAGAAGCATCATCTGCGCTCTGGCGACCGGATCAAGATTGGTGAGGTGGAGATTGAATTCCGTTGGGGATAACGTATGAAGAAAACGCCGCGCGTTCTTATTCTGCGCGCTGCGGGCATCAACCGCGACAGTGATGCCGCTACTGCTATTGAACTTGCGGGTGGGCACCCGGAGGTAGTGCATATCAACCGGCTTATCAGCGGTGACTGCCGCCTGATGGACTATGCGATGCTGGTCGTTCCCGGCGGCTTTTCGTATGGTGACCATCTCGGTGCAGGGAAATTGCTTGCCGTTGATCTCATTCACTGCCTGGGTGATCAGATCACACGCTTCATCGCCGACGGTCGCCCGGTTATCGGCATCTGCAATGGCTTCCAGGCGCTGGTGAAGGCTGGTATTCTGCCTGGTACGCCCCTGACGGAGACATCCGCCTCGTCACCTGCACAGTCGGTTACCCTCACCGATAATGCGTCTGGTCGCTTTGAGTGCCGCTGGGTGCGCCTGGCCGCTGACCCTGGCAGCGTGTGCGTTTTTACACGCAGCATTGATCGTCTGATCGAAGTACCCGTTGCTCATGGCGAAGGACGTTTTGTTACCCGGAATGCTGCCGCCCTCGCGGCACTGCGCGCTGCCGGACTGGTCGCGCTGCGCTATGCTGCCGCCGATGGCGGTCCGCCGTCGTACCCGGAGAACCCGAACGGCTCGGAGGATAATATTGCCGGGATCTGTAACCCTGGCGGAAATGTGCTTGGGTTAATGCCTCACCCCGAAAATGCCGTGTTCCCCTATCAACACCCGCGCTGGACACGCGAGCCGCTGCGGGAGGAGGGTGATGGGTTGGTCATCTTCCGCAACGCGATCCGGTATGCCGCCGGGATTTGAGGAGTAGCACGAAAGAGCCTACCGGAACCACTTTTCCCGCAATGTATCAAAGAATCCCTCGGCGCGCAGGTCATCCAGTGCATGATTCACTGCCTCGTGCAGGCGATACGCTTCCGGCGCAACGGCGATGACGTATGGTTCGAATGTCAACGCCGTCGCAATGCGCAGTTCCGGTGCACGCGCTATGGCGATCAGCGCCGCAGCATGATCGGTCGCAACGGCGTCCACGTCGCCGCGCTGTAGCGCTGCCAGCGCCTCGTCCGGCGTATCGTAGTCGGCGCGCAGAACGAACGACACCCCTTCCATCAGGCGTCGTCGTGCCCAGGTGTCGGCGTCGGAACCGAGCGCCACACCAACTACGCGCCCGGCGAGATCGGCTTCTGTAGCGATTGGCGTATCACTCCTGACAACCAGCATCTGCCCGGCGTCGAAGTAGAACTGCGAGAAGCGCGCACGCCAGCTGAGTTCCGGCGCGTAGGGGAGTGCAGAGATCGCAACATCAGCACGTCGTGCTGCCAGGTCGTCATAGATTGAGTCCAGTCCAACTGGCACGAATTCGACCTGCATGCCAAGGCGTGCCGCGATTGCCCGCGCTAGGTCGATGTCGTACCCGGCTGGTTGCCCATCCTCCATCCACGTAAACGGGTAGAAGCCGAAATCGACTGCCACCCGCAGCGTGCGTCGCTGCTGTGCCGCTGCCCACACCGGGTCGAGACCCTGCCCGGCGACGTTCAACCCCATCTGAGCGCTCACTGCGAGCGCCGCATACCCGATGATCACCAGCAGCGCCACTTTGTCGAGCCAGCGCAATCCGGCGCCCCACCGCTGCCACATCCGGTGTATCTCTCTCATCGTATCTTCATACAGATGGCTTGATCACATGTCTTTGTTCAAGTATACTTTAACCAATCCTGATACAATTCCTTCACGCATGCGCCAAATTCTCCTGGTGAGTGTTTATATCGACGAAACCTGGCGCTAACTGCCGAATATGGGCGCCAGTTTCAGGGAAATGTGGTGACACCTATGCAGGACCCGCGTCATATGTCGCAACCTCCGGCTCAGCAAACGCCTGCGCCGTCGTCATATCCCGTGCAATCGCCGTACCCATACTATGCCCAACCGCCGCGGGTGGGCCCGGCCGGGCGCTTCGCGCGATTGATGCGTCTGCTGCTGCGGCGCGTCCTGTACGGGATGGTTCTCCTTGGGCGTTCGCTGCGACCGTATGCCCTGACCCTTGTTGTTGCATTCGTGCTGTTGAGTGTCATCGGCTGGATGAGCTGGCAACTGTGGGGACCGAAACCGGGCGATCCCGGTTTCACCCGCGCCGAGTCGATCCCGCCTGCGCCAGCGGTGCTCAACTACCTTCAGGGGCGCAAGACATTCAACGCCGACCTGATGTGGGATTCATTCAGCACCGAGTATCAGACGGCGCGTCTCAATGCGGGCGCATCGAAAGCGACGCTGCAATCGCAGGCGAATATCGAGAAGAATATGGGGCTGGTGTACAATCGCTACGACTATATTGGCGGTATTCCGCTCGATGATGGTGGTTCGATGTACTTCTATGCCGTCCAGGTGTCGCTCCAGAGCCAGCGAGCCAGGGTTCCGTTGATTATTACTGCCAATCCAGATGGCAAGATTGTCAATATCATCTCACCGCTCGATCGGCTTACGCAGAATAACTGATAGTGGAGAAGTGTAATAGTGAGCGGCGCACATGCGCCTGAAATGGGAGTTGAGCATGGCACTTGAACCGTATCGTCCCAGCGTCGATCCACGCTACCGCGATGAACTTGATCGCGAACTGGACCAGAAGATCGATCAGGCGCTCCACCGCTGGCCCTGGAAGGTGCGCCGCTTCATCTTGCGCGTCCTGATCGCTGTTGCCACCGTCTGGCTGGTGATCAATCTGACGCCGCGCGCCATTGAGTTCGTTATGACGAACGATGTGGGCGCCGCAATCATTCAGGTGCTGCTGATTGGCACCTATCTGTTCTTCTTCATCGGGTTCCAGTTCTTCCTGATGTTCTACTTCATGGGCCGCACCCGCATCTACTGGCTTAAACCAGGCGAGACGGGCATTGGCTTCAAGGACTACAAAGGCAATCCGGAGGTACTGGAAGCGGCGCGCCGGATTGTAACGCTGCTCAAGGGCGCCAAAGAGTTCAAAGAGATGGGTGGCGAGGTGACCCGTGGCGTGCTCCTGATCGGTCCGCCTGGAACCGGCAAAAGTTATATGGCACAGGCAGTAGCGACTGAAGCAGGTGTGCCGTTTGGCTACCTGAGCGCTCCATCGTTGACATCTGCCTGGATGGGCATGGGCAACGTAAAGGTTATGTTGCTCTACCGCAAGGCGCGTAAACTGGCTCGTGAGTATGGTGCCTGCATCCTATTCATCGACGAAATCGATGCGATTGGCATGGCGCGCAGTCCGAACCTTGCCGGTCAGGGCGCTGTGGGCATGTCTTCCGATCCAAACCACGGTGGTCGCTCCAATGTGGTCATGGGTCTAGGAATGGGCATGGGCGCGGGGAGTGGTCTGCTCAACGAACTGCTTATCCAGATGGACCCGCCGCCGCACGAACAGTCGCTGACTGGTAAGATCCTGCGCTTCTTCGGTCTGCGTCGCAAGAAGGCGGAAATGCCGCCAGTGCTTACAATGGCAGCGACCAACCTGGTAGAGACGCTTGATGCGGCGTTGTTGCGACCAGGACGCTTTGACCGCAAGATTGTGGTCGATCTTCCCGATGCTGATGGGCGTCGAGAGATCATTGAGTACTATCTGGCAAAGGTGAAGCACGAGCCAATGCCAATTGATCGTATGGTCTCCGATACAATTGGTTACTCCCCAGTGGCGATCAAGTTTGTAATCAACGAGGCGGTCATACACGCCCATTTCGACGGTCGATCGTCGATCAACTATTGGGATTTCACCCGCGCCCGTGAGACGCACGAGTGGGGTCTGCGCCAGCCGATCCGCAACATGTCGTATGAAGAGCGTCGCCGTCTTGCGTACCATGAAGCAGGTCATGCTTACGCGGCGGTCAAACTGCTGCGCAAAGAGCGCCTGACGAAGGTGACAATCGTGCGCCACGGTTCGGCGCTTGGCTTTGCCGCCTGGAAACCGGAGGAGGAGATTCATACGCGCACGAAGGACGAACTTCTCGACCGGATCAAAATCTCGCTTGCCAGTCGCGCTGCCGAAGAAATTTTCCTCAATATCCAGATGAGCGGCGTGACAAGTGACCTGCAAAACGCCACTGGTCTGGCTACCTTCATGGTCGGCGCGTATGGAATGGACGACAGTCTGTACTCGTATCTGACGTTCGGTATGCAAGGGCTGGCAAGCCCAGATATCAAAGCGCGCGTTGAGGCTATTCTGAATGAGCAGTACCGGCAGGTGAAGTCGCTGCTCGAAAACAACAAGGAAGCAGTGATTGCGATCGCCGAGGCGCTGATCCTGCGTAACGAGCTGACCGACATTGACGTAAATGAGATTCTGGCGCGTGTTGAAGCTGAGCATCCGTTCACCGATCCGCGCACTGTGCAGCGCCAGCAGTTCGGCTTTGTTACAAGCCGCCCGCTTTCGGAGCCGGTCAGCGTCAGCCGCCGTCTCCCTGTCGCCCGTCGCCCCTCAGACGCTATCAGTGTGCCTGCTGCCAACCAACCGCCATCATCGCAGAAGCCGCAGGCATCGACCGATCAGGCGGACGACCAATCGTAATCTCATAGAACTGGTAGAAGACCGCACGAGTCGTTGTAACTCGTGCGGTTTTTTTATCGGCTTGAAATTCTAAAAAGAGGACTCTTCTCCTACTGCATTCTGCGTCGACAGGCTTTATGATACAAAGAGGGGCGCACTGCTGCACACAACGTTGATCAGCCTCGGATCGATACGTATTCCTCCACGCAAGGATATTCGGAAAAGACAGGTATCAACAAACTATGGAAGCGCTGATCTACGCTCCAACTGCTCATGCGCTAATGTGGAGCATGGCCGAGTCCCACCGGTCGATGATCGCTGACGTTCTGCGTGTAGCCCAACCGCTGCGTGCCTTCACGATTTACGCGCGCGTTCGTATCGATCCGGGTTTTGGCGCCCTGTCGATTGTTCGACTGCATGCCGATCAGCCGTTGCCCTTCTTCGATGCATTGGAGCGTCCGCTGCCACTGGTCACGCGACTGTGCGAATTCTGGTATCCGCACCTTACCAGTCTTATTCGTCCCGAACGTCATCCGCGTCAGGCTCGTCCCGACACGCTAGTGGTCTGGGGACCGCCACGTGCTCCGCTTTCCTCCATCCGCGACAGTGTTCCCGTCCATGATCCGCGCACTGGTCACTACCTGGGGCGCGCGTTCTGGCGAGTTGATCGTGAGGGGTACTGGGGATGCTGGAGTGACTCGACCGAGAATATCGGTCCGGCGCTCACGCTGGCTGAACTGGTTGCACTCCTCAATGCTGCACGAGGTATTTTCGCCGACTGATTTCGGAAAGGTGAGGAACTGCGCCTGGGTACTGTCGTCCGTTGAAAAAGTTAAAACGCATTACACCTCGATTAAGGATTTCTTTATTCTTTTCGGGTATTACCATTACTGATCGTAAGCCTGTCATCCGGTTCTCATCCAGGAGTCATTCTCGCCAGGCGAGCTAGTGCCTAGAATAATCTACAGAAGCCAGCGATCTACGAGGAGGCATGAATGCAGCAGAGCCATACGGATGTTCCTCGTCCGCTGCCGAATGCATCAGCACGCAGCGTCTGCAGATCGTCTTCCACATATGAGTCGTCTTCCACATATGAGCATACGGATATCGATGCGCAGACAATTGTCGGCATGGATCTTGCGACACTCCAGCGGCACTGTCGCATCGAAAGTGAACGCTTTTTTCGAGGTCAACCGCACGATACGCGCTTCGCTTACGAGCTATTCCGGCGGGCGCTGGTTGAGCGATGCGATGCGGCGTGGGAATACTTGTTTTACCAGTATCGCGCACTGGTCGAGGGTTGGGTACGGCGGAGCAGTGCGTTCGGCAGCACCGGCGAGAGCAGCGAGTACTTCGTTGGTTCGGTGTTCGCTCGTTTCTGGCAGGCAATCACGCCAGAGCGTTTTGCTGCATTTCCGACACTCGGATCGTTATTGCACTATCTGCGCCTCTGCGCCAGTTGCGTGGTGATCGACTGTGCACGTGCGCAGTCCTGGGCGGAGATTGTGCCAGACGAGTGCGTGCGTGCTCGTGGTCAGATGCTGGATGCGCCGGATGAGGAGGCGATCAACCGGGTGGCGCGCGAGGAGTTCTGGCGCTCAATCGATGCGCTGCTAATATGCGACGTCGAGCGGTTCGTGCTCTACCACTCGTTCATTATGGGGCGCAAACCGGGGGAGATCTACAAGATGCGTCGTGATCTGTTCAGCAGCGTTGCAGAGGTATATAACGTCAAGCGGAATGTTCTTGGGCGCTTGAGCCGTAATCGTGAACTGCGTCGCCTGGCGGGGATGCCAGCGTCTTCGTAGGGATTGGAGGAAAGACGTTGCGCTGCAACGTCTCTCCTCTTTCTGCGGCAATGCTGCTACGTTTCCATTTCATCGGCGATGAACGCCGTCAGGTCGGCGACGCGGGTCGCATACCCCCACTCATTGTCGTACCACGCAATGACCTTGATCAGATTGCCCCCGAGCGCCATTGTGAGCGGCAGATCAACAATCGCCGACGCAGTGGAGCCGATAAAGTCACTCGATACCAGTTCCTCGTCGGTCACTTCCAGAATGCCTTCCAGCTCCTTACTCTGCGCTGCTTCGCGGAACGTTTCGTTCACCTCATCGACCGAGACGTTGCGCTCCAGCTCGACCACGAAGTCGATCATTGAGACAGTTGGAGTCGGCACACGCACGGCAAACCCATCGAACTTGCCTTTGAGTTCAGGAATCACAAGCGCCACCGCCCGTGCTGCACCAGTGGTCGTCGGCACAATGTTCATTGCAGCCGCCCGCGCGCGCCGCAGGTCTTTGTGAACATTATCCTGCAGGTTCTGATCCATGGTATAGGAATGAACCGTTGTCATCATCCCGCGGCGGATGCCAAAATTGTCGTTGAGCACCTTTGCCACCGGCGCCAGACAGTTGGTGGTGCAGGAAGCGTTGGAGATGATGTGGTGAACGGCGTTATCGTAGCGATCTTCGTTGACGCCGAGGCAGATGGTAATGTCCTCGCCTTTAGCGGGCGCCGTGATGATAACCTTGCGCGCACCCGCCTGGAGGTGTGCACGCGCCTTCTCCGCCTCGGTGAAGCGCCCGGTTGACTCGATCACAATGTCGACGCCTAGGTCGCGCCATGGCAGTTTCGCCGGGTCAGGCTCCTCCAACGCCACAATGTCGATCTGACGTTCATCCCCTTCTTCGCTGTAAAACGTCACACTGATCCGATCACTGGTCACGCTGACATCGCCATCGAACGCGCCATACGTCGAGTCGTGGCGCAACAGGTGCGCCAGTGTTTCATTGTCGGTCAGGTCGTTTATTGCTACGATCTCCAGGTCGTCCGGGTAGTGCTCGAGCATTGCTTTGAAGCTCTGGCGGCCGATCCGACCGAAGCCGTTAATTGCGACACGTGCCATCGTCGTGCTCCTTCTGCATCTGTACCGGTGCGCTCTGGCGTTCGGAGCGCACCGCGTCCATTATAGCATGGCTCTCGCCATGCCTTTTCAGAAGGAGATCGAGCGCTCTTTCAGATGGGTTTCGGGCCAGATGCGAATGCCTCGCTCCAGGCGGTTGTCAGCTTCGATGATGCATGCATCGCTAACGACTGCGCCATCGCTGATGTGAGTGCGCGCGCCGATCTGATTGCGACTACCAACAACACACGATCGTAGCGCGACCCCTTCTTCGATCTGGTTCCCTTCCCAAAGGACAGCGCCCTCGATCCGGGCATTCGCGCCGATAACGCATCCCGCGCCGATAACGGTCGGTCCGATGATCTGCGCGCCAGCGCCGATCTTCACTCCCGGACCAATGACGACAGGACCAATAATCTGGGCGCGCGGGTGAATGTCGGCATCCCCGACCAGCCATACCCGGTTGCCAATCTCTTTACCATGAAAACGGTAACGCACCTTGCCGACCAGGATGTCGTGGTGCACCTCCAGATATGCCGACGGTGTGCCAATGTCGGTCCAGTAGGCGGACGACGGGTAGCCGTACATGGGATCGCGGGTCTGGAGGACGACAGGGAACAAGCCGCGCTCGAACATGTAGTGTTGCTTAGGCGGCACGTAGCGGAACAGTTCCGGCTCGATAATATAGGTGCCAGCGTTGATCAGGTTTGAGGTTACTTCATCAACCCGAGGCTTCTCGACAAACCGGCGGATGTGACCCGTCTCATCCATTTCGACCAGACCATACGCCGTCGGGTCTTCGACTGGTGTCAGCGCGATAGTCAACTTGCTACCGCGCTCGCGGTGGAACGCCATCATTGCCTGCAGGTCGAGATCGGTCAGTACATCGCCGTTGAAGACGAAGGTTGACCCGTCTAGCATGTGTTCGACATTCTTCACTGCGCCAGCGGTCCCCAGCGGCTCTGGTTCTTCGATCACGTGGATCCTCAGGCCAAGCGCCGAACCATCGCCGAGCGCCTCACGGAACCGCCCAGCGAGGTATTGTACGCACAGGATGACTTCTTCGATCCCCTGGCTGCGCAGATTTTCCAGGACGTGGACAATAAACGGTTGATTGACAAGCGGGATCATCGGCTTGGGTGTGTTGCACGTGAGCGGTCGTAAACGGGTGCCAAGGCCACCGACCAGAATAACTGCCTTCATAGTTGCTCCTGTACCCGGAAACGCCAGTATTCAAGTGTGTCGAACAGGGTCTGCTCCAATGGAATGCGCGGCGTCCATCCGGTATCGGCGCGGAAGCGCGATGCGTCGCATACCATGCGCGGCACATCGGAGGGGCGCATCCGGGATGGATCCGGTTCGATCTGAATATCGTGGGTGCTGAAGGTCAGCAGAATGTCCAGAATGCGCTGCACGCCAACTGCCTGCCCGCTGCCGACATTGTACGCTGCGCCGACTTCGCCGTGCAGTGCAGCGAGTTCATATGCGCGTACAATATCGCGCACATCGCTGAAATCACGTTCCGCCGCCAGATTGCCGACGCGCAGCACTGGTGGTTGCAGTCCGGCTTCGATCCTCGCGATCTGCGCAGCGAATGCCGGTACAACGAATGCTTCCGTCTGACGTGGACCGATATGGTTGAAGGGTCGGAGGCGAATAGTGCGCAGTCGATGACTGATGTGGTACTGGTAGGCAAACAGGTCTTGCGCCGCTTTGCTCACAGCATATGGGTTAACCGGGCGCAGCGGCGTTTGTTCGTTGATCGGCAGGTCTTCAGGGCGTACCAGCCCGTAGATCTCGTTGCTGCTGGCAACGATGATCAGCGGGTCAATCCGCAGTTGCAGCACGCTGAGAAACAGGTTAATCTGCGCGCCGATATTTACCTGAACCGTGGTATGCGGATCGGCGAATGCGTGCGGAACGTTCGATTGACCGGCGAGGTGGAAGATGACGTCGGGTCGGATACTGGCAAGCGCTCCCAGGGTTTGTTCACGGTCGCTGAGATCGGCAGTGATGTAGGTCACCCGACCGGTGAGGGTTTCCAGGGTGAGAGCTGGCTGCCGCGCAATGCCAGTGACCTCCCACCTGCCACTGGAGAGGAGATGCTCAGCCAGATGCCCGCCAACGAATCCATTGATGCCAGTAATCAGCGCGCGCATAGGAACAGAGTCTGCTCAATGGTTTCTCCTTGCGCTACTATAGCGGAAGGCGCGGTATCGCGCAAGATGCGTGGATAGCAATCCTGTCATCCAGTGATGACACGTTGGTAAGTCCGGGGAAGGCAACATAAAGCCCCCAGTTTGGGGGCATGATACTGCGGTGACTTCTAGAGAATGTAGCGGCAGGCAATTACGACTCACCGCGATGGCGGGCAAGCGCCGCTTCGATAGCGCGCAGCACAGTAATGCGGTTGCGATGCGCTTGTTCGTACTGATAAAGTGCAAGTAGATCGGCTTCCTCCAGTTCGGCAACGATTGCGGCTGCCTGTTTTGCATTGAGTGCGTCGTACCCGGGAACCGGAGCAGTCATCGTGGATGCGGACGACTCACTCACCCTGGGTTGAGTGATATCGGCTGCAGACGCAAGAACCTCGTCTGGCTGGGTGACAGCGGCTGCGGGTGCGGGAACCTCGTCTGGCTGGGTGACAGCGGCTGCGGGTGCGGGAACCTCGTCTGGCTGGGTGACAGGGGTGGCTGCCGCAGATACAGAAACCTCGTCTGCTTCTGATTGAGGGACAGGAGTGGTTGGCGTTGGGGCCAGTGTCTGTCCATTGTCAGTCGGAGTGCTGACCGGCTTCCGCTGTGCAACGATCTGGTTGAGCATCGTACTGATCTGTTCAATCTGCTCGCGCAGAAGATTGATCGAATCGCGGGTTGGCAGATCAAGCGCTGCGGCAAGCAAACGCCCCTGACGTTCAATCTCTTCCCGAAGCGTCTGCCGGAGCAGCGCACCTTCGTGCAATCCTTCACGAGCCGCCCCTTCGCTCCCGGTCAGCCGGTTGCGTAGCGCTTCTATATGACTAATTCGGTCGCGCGCAACCTGTTCGCCACGCGCTGCCAGACGATCAAGGAGTTGCTCCAGTTCATCATCTGCCAGCGTAATGGCGCCCAGCATCGCCAGCAGACTCTTGCGCACGACATCGCGGGTTGTATCGAGCATATGCATGCCTCCTGTACGCTCCTGCTATGGAACGTGTGCGCGCAGGTACATATCATCCTCTTCCTGCCCTGAGCGCCTTACGGCCGCCTCATCTCTGACAGGCGTGACTTCCCCGCCAGCCACGGGTAGGCTTGTTTCGTTCGCCAAGACTCGTTCGCCAGCATCACGTTTTCAGTGCTGCCTGATTTGACTCCCGCAGCGTGACCGGGTGGTGGGATTGTGTACAATGCCTATCTGCGCGTACCATTGTACATTATCGATTACGTGATGCAACACCATAGTTGCGTTTCTACACAAGTTGCAGGCGTAACGCGGTGCGTCATCAGTATACCACAGATCGTCAAGCAGCGGACGCGCAGGGCGTCAACCTTCCTTAAGTCCAGCGTCTGCCTGGTGCGACCTGCACGCTATCTTTCGCCTTCAACCTTTTATCACACCCCTGTTTCAGTTGGAACCTGATATAATGCTGCCATACCGTATGCGGAAAGGAGTGTCTATATGCTCAGCGAGAGCATTCAGCAGGCGATTAACAAGCAAATCACCTACGAGTTTTTCGCATCCCACGCCTACATGGCAATGGCGGCTTACTTCGAGTCGCTGTCACTGACCGGGTTTGCCCACTGGTTTCGGTTGCAGAGTGAGGAGGAGCGCAAGCACGCGCTGCGCTTCTTTGACTATGTGAACGACCGCGGAGGGCGCGTGATTCTCGGGGCTATCGACGAGCCGCAGAACGAGTTTGCATCGCCGCTTGACGTATTCGAGCACGCGCTGGCACACGAGCAGCGGGTCACTGCCGCCATTCATGCCATCTACGCCCTCGCTGCGCAGGAGAATGATTACCCCACCCTCAGCATGCTTCAGTGGTTCATCGATGAGCAGGTTGAAGAGGAGAAGAGCGCCCAGGAGATCATCCAGCATCTGAAGCTCATCGGCAACGACGGTCCTGGCTTGCTGGCGCTCGACCGACGCCTGGCGGAGCGTGAGGAGGAAGAGGAGGAGTAGGTGCAGCGGGGGTGATGCTCGTGCTGCTCCCCCTGGTGTGTTCTGACGCGCTGTTGCTCCTCATCCCCCTGCCCCCTTCTCCCACAAGGGGAGAACCTGCCCTTTGCCCCCTCATCCCCCCTGCCCCCTTCTCCCACAAGGGGAGAAGGGGGAGTTTGGGCGTGCTGATGGCTGAAACGGGAGATGGCATGCAGGGGCCTGCCAAAAAACCTGCTGATGTGAGCTTTCTCTCTGCTTCCCTTTTCCGCGTACAGGAGAAGGTGGATGTGCAGTGTCTTGATGCCCAAAACGAGAGAAGGAACGCAGAGGATGTCCAAAAAATCATGCTGTGGCAGGCTGCGATAGGAACGTATCGGTTGCATAGCGCAGGCCTCATTGTTGACGAATGCAATTGTGTTTGCTCCTTTTGAGTGTTCACTGTGTAACCTCGAACAAGACTGTTGCACAACGCACGCTGCATCGTCAAGGGGTCAATTGTGCTCACTTTCGTGCAGAAGTTTTTCCAGCTCTTTAATCAGTTCTTTCGCCTGTTCCTCAACCTTTTCCGCTGCCCGCGGACTCTTGCGTTTGCCTGCATGCATCAGGTCGTTGCGCAGGTCACCTAGTTGATTGTAGCACTGCACAATCGCATCAATCGTATTAGGGTCAAGATTAGGCAGCGCTGTATCGTTATTATTCACGGGCGACTTGCCAATCATTTGTTGGGATTTCTGTCCAAGCGCACGCTCAATCTTCTCGCGCTCAGATTTCTCCAACAGGTTGTTACCCATCCCCCTCTGCACCATTACCCATGAAACCAGCCATTCACGCGCCAACGCTACCGCCAGAAAGATTTGATTGCGATCCAGGTACCATTTGATCAGCTGACGCTCGATCTTCAGCGTTTCCGCAGGATTCTTGGATTGCGCGTTCTCACTAAGTGCGATTGGGGTGAAACTGTTGCGCACGTGCTCACCGAGCGGCAGGAGCGGATGCGCAAGTTCTTGGCTCGCCTTGAGAGCCTCGGGTAACTGTGCACAAATCTGTGCGCTGGCGTCCATTGCTTCGTTAGGTCGCAAGACACGAAGCGCACGTGAAGCGCACTCAAGATAGGCTGCCGTCTTTTTGATTGGGGAATTGCTCCATTCGGACATCGCTACCTTATTTTTCAAGTCAGGTTTTACACGTTCATGCTATGTTCGCAACAACCGTGCCAATTCGCGTGCATCTCCAAAGCGCACAAAGTGATCGGCACCCACTGTCCAGTCAAGCAAATCAACAAAGGGCGTCAGATCGATAACCGGTGTTCGATTCGGAGTTACCGACTGATCGCGTGCCTCGAAGTTGCCATAATAGACCCCCTTTAGCTGGATATTTTTGACGACACGCAAATATGCTACGGCAAGAAAAGAGAGAAATGGCAACGAACGAAACCCATGGGTGATGTCGAAGATCAGTCGCTCTTCAGGCTCAACTGCATCAACAACGGATTGAAAAATTGTCCACAGTTCCTCGCCATTGCGGCCATCTGGGATATCCACTGGTTGGATGTCACCGACAAATTTGGCAACGTAATTTTGAAACTCCGGTAAACATTGATCTCTTGCAGCCTTAGTTACAAAGACGCGCATCCGCAGACCCGGAACAAAATTCGCAAGTGCAATGCCAAAGAAAGGCGCTATATACTCGCGTCCATCGGGGAAGACGTAGTTTGTGTCGATTGGTTTGACTCCGAGGAAGATGATCGCTTTTGTCGTCTCTGTCATGTCTGTTTTTCCTTTTTTTCCTTTTCCAGTAATATCAGCCCTTTTTCCACATCCGGCATTTCCAGCGTTAAGTTTGGTCCGGCCTGATCCACTTTGGTCGATTTGGCTTTGTTCTCCACAAACCACTCAAAGTTCTTTCCCTCTGGATCAGGTTGCAGATTGGTACGCGGATAGTGGATATGCTGAGGTTGACCCTTTTCAGGACCTCTGAGCAGTTTGATCAGGTCGACGATATTGGGCAATTCATAGAGTGGTTTCCCGTAGCAACGTCGCATTGCCGTTGCGAAACGCTCCAGCCACCGACTACGCTCTGAGAATGTAGCAGTACGCCAGCCAGATGTTTGCAATGATCGGTAGCGAGTACCTGGATCGAGCAGTTCAACCTGAACCACGGAAAGCCTGACGCTGCCAAATCCCAACGGTTTGGCGTATCCTAACCGGAAGAAACATTGTTCGTTGTCGCTCAGATTGAGTGTCCATAGCAGTGCTCCCAGCTCCACCGGCGCCAGGTTGTGGAAGTCAATGGTGAACTCGAAGACGTTTCCCGGCGCCCGCACTCCGCGTACCGTGCGGTTTTGGTGATCTTGGCGACGTCCAGCACGCTCATATTCCAGACGGTTGAGGACTTTTCCATGGTGGCGGTAGAACTTGCGCCCGCGCAGTATGTTGGGACCATCATAGCCGATTGTGGTGGCAGCGCCGGGTTGCTTGCGTTCCGCTTCGCTCCATTCACCTTTGCGCTTGCGCAGGTAGAAGAGGGTTGTCGTCGGCTTGGGTGATCCCAGGATTGCCAGCGGCATCTCACCATCATAGACGCCCTTATCTCCGTCCTCTGTCAGCACAGCGTGGCTGAAGCGCACTCGCCCGGCGTAAGCAATGCGTACCTTGTAGTCTTCGGTTGGTGTAGCCTTGACCCAGCCAAAGACGCGCGAGGCAATATCCAGGTGTTCATAGTCCTCACCAGGCTTCAGGTGATCGGGCAGCAAATTGCCGATAGCGTTACGGTAGCGCAGCCGTGCTACCCGTGCCAGCGCGATATTGCGCACGCGACCGGCATCCTCTGGCTCAAGCTCGACGTAGACCAGATTGTTCGGTTCCAGTCTTTCGCTCTGCACCTGACTGTGGAAATCCTCTTTGCGTTCGTGCAGTTGGGCGTGAAGCACAGCATTGAAGTCGGCTTCCCGTTCAACGTCGAAGTAAACTCTCTGCGCTTTCGTGCGGTCGCCGTGTTTGAAGTAAAAGAAACTTTCATTGCGCTTCGTTTCAATGGTCTGACCGGTGACTTTAACCCAGCCGCGATATATACGACTTTCTCCATCAGCAGGCAAATCTTCGGGTCGACGGGCGAGCGCATTAACCTTTGCGATATTGTTCTTTGTTTTGCCAATGATCGCATACGCTTTCTCGCCGCACTTCCAGTTTCCTTTGAGAACATCGAGCTTTCTGTCCTTATAATACGCACCGATTTTCGCCTCTTCACAGAGCAGAATGACGCCCGGCTGATCACCATCGGGCAGCCTCTCCACAATCCCTGGCCTGAAACGGCGCGCCTCGGCCGGGTCGATGCGATACTCCAGACGTTCGTCACCGTTGAAGACGCCGAAGGGTGAGTTGGTAACAGCCTCAAACGTGGAGCGGATCATCCCGCGCAGACTGGCAGCCGGGATAGCGTCTCTGCCCTCGTACTGGAAGAAGCGGTAGCTTTTGTGCTGTACTTCTCTGCCATCGGGTAGGAGAACGGTGGTCACGTTCACACCGTGACTATCAGAGATAAACAGCGGTGTCACCGCCTCCAGTGTGCAAACGATGCGCCCCGTTAAGCCAATGTAGCGATCATGGGGCGGTGGTGCACAGCGACCGAGCAACTGAGCGTCCGGATCATTGGCGGGTATCGTCGGCTCAGGCAGATAGCGCACGAAGTTGTAGGGGTTGAGAAAGCGATATTCCTCTCTCATCTCAGTCGGTTGCCGGGGCGCGGGCCAGGGAATCTTTAGCGTTTTCTGTGCTTTGACGGCCTGAGCCTGTTTGGACACTGCCTCCTGGCGTTGATGTTCTCTGGTGTGTCCGGATTTCGCCACCTCTGGAAGTCTGAATTTCTGAGCCGCTTCTTTCTGGCGCTGACGATTCTGGTTGTTGGGTTTGCCTTTGTGCTTCGCCATTACTTTACTCCGTGACGTTGCCATCTTTGTCAATCAACGGTAGACCTGCCTGATCGTCGTCGGCAAGAGGCAGGGCGAGCCTTGGTCCTGGATTCTGACCGCCGCGCTTGTTGCCGACAAACCACTCGTACTGCTTTCCTTGTGCCTGTGGTTGTCGTGTTGGACGTGGGTAGTGGACAGGCAGGGGCGGCGTATCAGCCAGCAGCGCTTTCAGGTCGCGGATGTTTGCCAGTTGATCAAACGCGGCGCCGTAGCGCGCTGCCATTGCCCGTTTGAAATCATTGATCCAGACATCCATCTGGTCGGTTCGATCAATCCAGCCATCGGCTGTATCAGACAACGATGCGTAGCGCACCTCAGGGTTGAGGATGCTGACCGACAGGACTTCGATCCGGGCAGAGCCGAAGCCCAGGGGTTTGGCATAGCCGATACGATGATGCCATTTTTCCAGGCGCAGACTCCACAGCAGCGCACCTAACTCCACCGGCGCCAGGTTCTCAAATTCCACGGTAAATTCAAAGCGGCTGCCTGCCTTCTGGACGCCGTGCACAGTTCGGTTCTGGTCACTCTTGTTCCCGTTTACACTCTGGTATTCCTGCAGATGAAGACGGTCGCCGTGATGCCGATAGACCTTGCGACCACGCAGGATTTGGCCAGGGTTGTCGTAGTCTACCTGCTGATCGCACAATCCATCCTGAGGTTTGCCGTTACGAGGTCGCAGGTAGAAGCGATAGGTCGTTGGCTTGGGTGTAGACAGGATCGCCAGCGTGGCGTCGAACGTGCCTGCATTGTGCGTCAATCGGGCATGACTGAAAATCACGCGGCCAGCGTAGGCAGTGGGTTTGGATAGCTCAGGACGCTGTTGCTCTGGATCATCGCCCCACACCCAACCGAAGGTGCGACAGGCGGGGCAGAGCCTGTCGTAGTCCTCACATTTTGCCAGCTCATACGGATGCAGCAGGTCGCCGATCTTGCGCTCAAAGCCTACACGCGGAACAGAGACCGGCACGATAAATTTGACGCGGTAGCCTCCAGAAGCGTGTTCCAACATCGCATACACCAGATCGCCATCCCGCAGTTTTGCCTCGTTGCGGCCAGTGCGCTCCAGGATAAAGCGACTGAAGGCAGGTTCTCCACCCTGGGGTTGATCAGGATGCTGGCGCTTGCGCACCGCGTCGCTGTGGCGCTCCTGGTAGTCGGCGATCAGTTCTTCGTATTTTTGCCGTACCTCAACTGGTAGTTCAACCAATGGCAAATTTTTATCAGTGAAAAATAGACGTTCATCGTGCTTGTTTTCGATGTTCTGATTGGTCAGGCACAGATAACCGGTGACCTGGCGCTGTTTGCCGATAGGACTGGGCAACGGCTGACCAGCCTTTGCCAGATGGACAACGTTCCAGAACTTGAAGTTGCGACGGGGATGTTTCATTGGCTCAATGAGGGCCTGACATTGCTCACCGTGCGCGAAGCCTTGTAGGGAGAGCCTCTGGCGCTGCGCATAGGGTGTACCGGGTGCTTGAGCTATCGTCCCGCTGGCGCGTAGTGGTTTGTAAACTGGCACCCAGGCAGCATACTGATAACCAGCAGGACGCTTTTGGGGATCGATGGACGTTGTGCCCGGCAGCAGCTCCAGTTTCCAGTCTTCATCAATCTTGCGCACGCGCGCCGGAACTAGCCTGAGCGCATCTTCTGGTAAAAGGTGATAACTCAATCGTTTCTCACCTGCGAAATGGGCAAAACACGAGTTGGTCACCGCCTCGAAGATTGAGCGCACTGCTCCGCGCAGGCTTGTACCAGGGATGGCGACATTGCCGTTAGGGTCACGAAAGAAGCGATAGTGGCGATGGACTTTACTGTTGACCGTCTCTTCTTTAATACCTTCGCTATCTGAAACAAAGATTGGTGTCGTCGCTGTGAGACAACAGCGAATGCGGCCTGTCAATCCCACATAACGGTCATGCGGCGGCGGTGCGTAGCGACCCAGCAATGGTGCAGCGTGGGGGTGACGGACTTCCAGCGTGCGCACAAAGTTATAGGGATTGAGGAAGCGATACCCTCTCTGTGATGAGGCTGGAGCTGGTGCAGGTTGTGACTCCATCTTACGTTTGGGTTTTGTTTTGCCCATCTTAATGCTCCTGCAACGGCTGATTGCTCAACTCGCGATACCAGACAAACGCCGTCTGCCCGTTTTCGGTGTAGCGCCAGAAATGGAGGTAGACGCGACCATGAGCATTGACGGGATAGACCAGCCGGGCGGCTGCGACGCGGTCATCAAACCAGAGATTGTAGTCCTTCTTGCGTTCACCCCACAGAATCACCGATTCCTCATAGCGCCGCAACGTGCAGCCAGGATGAGCTGCCCAGAAGTCCTTTGCGCCAAAATCATTCATCGACGCATCAATCTTCTCACCCACGTAATGCCACAACCAGCGTCCAGCGTCACGACGCAGCGAGAGATGTCCGCCCTTGCCGAAGATCTCGGCGCGTTGGAGAAACTCTGGCTCACCAGGCGCATCGGCGAACTCAATATGGCTGACGTGTTCCCACAGGCGAAATGGCATCTGGCTCCGTCGGTTCTGCCAGATTTTCAGAAAGTCCTCCAAACGGTCGATGGCGAATTGCCCGCCCAGAATTGTAGGTCGGTCAGCGTCGGTCACCTGTGCCTTCTGCATCTTCTCAATCAGATGGTCGAAGTTTATGCTGTTGTCGCTCATGAGACCCTCGCAGGATACAGATCAGATAGCCAAGAACCGTTGACCTGCTCGAAGTAACTATCGCGTTGCAACGTGAAGTGATGCCGGTGCTCATCAACGAGATTGTTGAACGCTCTCACCCAACCCTCAGCCAGGGTTTTCAATTCATTGGTAGCCTGTTCGTAAACTAACGTATGGTAGATGCCGCTGAAACCGTTTTTGGATTGTAACAATCGTCGTCCGGCGACGACAGCCTGGTTGTGAGTATTGCTATCGGGCAGAGGAAAGTCGTCGTCGTGCAGGATACCGAAGGTTAATCTGGGACTCTCGATAACACACCGCCCGAAACCTTTCGCGGCACCGAATCCCACGGTCGTCAGTCCATCGTGCAGATCACGCAGCACCAGCGCCAGCCAGCCCAACTCCCATGGTTCGGGGTTTTCCAGAAACAGTCGCACACGGAATTTCGGCTTCCATAGCACCACGGCGTCGAACTTGGCGGTATCGTGGCCACCGCCGGTGAAGCGGTCAATAGCAAGGAAGTCGAGTGCTTTGAGTTCGACCTTCTCACCGACAAAGGGTGCATCTTCAACCCGCAATCGGCTTCCGTTCCACGGGCTGCCGAAAAGCCGACATGCAAGACACAGTTTGTCGTCGGCGCCTTCCTGCTCGAGTGTCGTGCGCTTAGCACGAGGAAGTGTCTTGATAAAGCTATTGCAACTTGCCACCGGATCATCGGTTCTAGTTGTCAATGGATTGCAGGCAGGGCATGTAGTAATAAACTTCTCTTTCCTGGTCTTGCTATTCTGACCGCCATCCCATGCCTTAAGCGTTGCCAGCGTGCGAGCGATGCGTTCAGCCTGGCTGCGCAGCACGCCGCGCAGGCTGGAGCCGGGCAGCACTGGTTTTGCGCCCCTGTCATAGGTTGCCAACAGCGGCGCGTGGTCGAAGCCACTGCGTCCCGCCTGCATCAAGTCATGGGTGAGAAAGGGTCCGGTCGCAGCCAGGGTGAACTCAGCCAGCACCCAGGAGCGTGCGACCGCTGGCAGGTCCCGGTGCTGCGTAGTTATGCGCCGTCGTGCATCCTCGACCTGTTTACGAAGCCAGTTGCGGTCGCCGTCCGTTGTGTCCCAGGGTGGTCCATTGCGCAGGAAATCGATCAGCACGTTGGGCTGATTGAGATCGCGTTCGATCCATTGCACGTCGGTCAAATCAAACGCGCCCAATCCTCTACCGACACGTCCGCCAACCACGCCACGCCCCTGTTCCCACTCGGCAAGAACAGATGCAAGGAGCGGCAATGTCTTCTCTTCATCAGGCAGTCGAGGGTCAATCTCCAGACGCAGTTTGAAGATCGTTCCCGCCGGCAACACCTCATAATCAAACTTAATACGCTCTCGTCGCGCTGCCGCGCCGGTAACGCGGTCTATCCCAACGCCGTCGCGGATCTGCAGTCCGGGGACATCCGCCAGAACTGCGTCGTACACAAGAACGCGGGCAGCGCTGGCTTCTTCGTTCTCCTCGC
>JAGHYV010000082.1 GCA_017743475.1 Roseiflexus sp.
ATTGTGTACTGGAATGGGAGTGCAGAAACGGTCTTTGGCAAGCGTCGGGACGAGATGGTTGGTCGGTCGGTGATAGCGGTATCGAATAGTGACGCATGGCGACGGAATATCACGCATGCGCTGGAAGAAGTTGTGCAGCGGGGTCAGTGGAATGGCGAACTGATAGTGCAGCAGAGTAATGGCGTACAGGCATTAGCAGTCGTGAATGCACGTCTCTGGCATCACGAACGGGATTAGATTGCAATCGTTATTATTGTGACCGGTATCAACCGTCAGAAACGATCTGAGTCCAACATGGATCGACGAGTAAGACGCAGACGACGTCAGAATGCCGATCTTTCGCACCGCTTCAAACGCCTCCTGAACAGCTTGCGTCGCACGAACCGTCGGCTGCGGAACGAGATTGCTGAATACAGGCGCAATGAGCAAGAACTTCGTTTTCAGGCAAAACTGCTAGCGACTGTCAGCCAGGCAGTGCTTGCGACAGATACGTCGGGGGCGATTACCTACTGGAGTCCATCCGCCGAGCGCATGTTCGGTTGGAGCGCTGCCGAGATGATTGGTGCAATCGGGTTTCATCTGGTGGCTGGTTTGCCGGATCTTGAGTTAATTGGCGCGATGCGCGCAGCGATTGGCACTGGCAAATCGTGGGAAGGCGAATTCATGCTGAGACGCCGTGATGGTACTGTTTTCCCCGGATATGCTGCGATTTCTCCGATCTTCGATGAGCAGAATCGGCGGATCGGTGCGGTTGGCGTCGTTAGCGACATAACTGAGCGAAAGCGTGATCAGCAGGCGCTGGAAGAGGCCAATGTCCGTCTTCAGGCGGCAAACGCCGATCTGCAGTTAAGTCACAACCTGTTACACACGATTGTTAACAATCTGGACGATGGGCTGGCATTGATCGATAGTCAGCGCGTCATTCAGGTAGTCAATCGTCAGTTTGCACGCCTGTTCGAGATGCCGCCAGAGCATCTTCCTGGTACATCGTGCGATGATGTTTGCCCAGCAGTCGCGCCGATCATCGCCCGCACTCTAAGTGGGAGTGTGAAATCGTTCGAGCGCGTCTCTCATTTGCGTCCTTCGGGTGAGGTGATAACACTGGATGTCTATGGTATTCCATTGTGCGACGCAAGCGGCACGCAACGTGTGGTGCTGCGCCTGGTTGATGTGACCGAGCGGCTGCAACTCGAAGCGATCATGCGGCAGAACGAACGCCTGGCGGCAAGCGGTCGCCTTGCGGCAGCGGTTGTGCACGAGATCAACACGCCGTTGCAGTCCATCCAGAATTATCTGTACCTGCTGCGTTCATCGTCCGTCGAGCAATCGGCAGCGTTTCTCGATCTGGCGAGCAGCGAGATAACGCGTGTCTCGACATTGTTGCATCGATTGCTCGATCTCCAGCGTCCCGGTGATCGTTTAATCGAGTTGATTGATAGCAACGCGATTATTGAACGGGTGGTCTTGTTGCTGGGAAGCGCCCTGCGCGGGTGTAGCATTCGCGTCGAACAGGAACTGGCGCCGGATTTGCCGCAGTTTTTAGGGCAGCGCGACGCGCTGATGCAGGTGTTGCTCAACCTGTTGCTGAATGCGATCGACGCAATGCCGTGTGGCGGCACCCTGCGCATTGTGACACGTCGGGCACTTGAAACCATCGATCAGTCTACACGCTGGTGCGTGCAGATTGCCGTCGCAGACAGCGGTCCCGGTATCGCATTCGATCTGCAGGAACGAATTTTTGACCCGTTCTTTACGACAAAGCCACATGGATCGGGTCTTGGGCTGGCAGTCAGTCGTCAACTTGTTGAACAGCACGGTGGATCTCTACGTGTACAGAGTATTCCTGGCAATGGTGCCACGTTTATTGTCTCGTTACCGATTCCAGAGGACGCGTGAAGCCGCGCGTGAATGCTCTTGCTCTACTTTTAGAGGCATGTCCGCGCGCTTTATAATGCCAAAGAAAGAGGTTCTCCAGGGATAACATTATGACTCGCTGGCAGGGTCGGGTTCTCTTGGTTGAAGATGACCCCGCTGCACTGACATCACTGCGGCGCGTTCTGGAAGGAGCTGGCTATCATGTTACCGCCGTGGCCGACGGCGAAACCGCCTGTCGGTATCTCGAAATGGAGGATCACGGCGGGTATGATGTCGTCCTTACTGATCTGCGCATGGCGGAAGTTGACGGTCTCGCTGTGCTTCGTGCAGCGCGTCGCCTCTCTAATCCGCCCGAAGTGGTGGTGTTGACCGGCTACGGCACGTTGGGAACAGCAATAGAGGCGTTCCGCGCTGGGGTCTATGATTATCTGCTCAAACCGTGCAAACCGGAAGAACTGCTCAATGCCATCGAGGGTGCACTGCACCGTCGGTATGATCATGCGCTCCAACTTGCTGCACTGCGTGAGCAGGCGCGCCACGCTGCCCGCGATCTGGATGAAAAGAGCATTATTGAGCAGGTGCGTTATCTGCGTGTTGGCGACCTGCTAATTGATCGCTTCAACCGGCGGGTGATATTCCGCAACCGGGTCGTCCAGGTGACCCCAACTGAATATGAATTGCTGTACTGCCTGGCGGAAGCGCGCGGTCGAACGCTGTCGTTCCGTGAAATTGTACAACGTGCGTATATTCACGCGCACGTTACAACTGATGAGGATGCTCATCAACTGCTCAAAACCCACATCCACAATCTGCGCCATAAGATCGATCCGGCATATATTGTGAATGTGCGCGGGGTCGGGTACCGATTGATCGATCCACGCTTTTTTCGTAGCGGTTTGTAACTGTTCGCGCCAGTGAACGTTTATTTATTGTGGTACCTGGGGTAACACACGCGCCTGGTGGCGAGGGCATCATGCCTTCGTCGTGTCTACAAGGGCGAAATGCCCTTGCTTCCAGGAGCAATGTGAATACTTATGTGGTACGCACGCTATCCATTTATCGTCTGTGCAGGTCGTGATATACTTGTCAAATATGATGTCACCTGCCGATATGGTAGCGAAGTCGGTCGCCATTGATCATTGTCCGGCACGTTCGAACCGGGTTCCTGACGCGCAATGATGAGAGGTACATGTGCCGCGTGTTATTCGTCCTGATGATTGGGATCGTCTGTTTGCTCCAAATGCGCCGAAACGCGGCGGTCCGCTGCGCGCGCTGGTGAACCTGATGGTATTCGCGTTCATTCTTGGAGCATTGATCATTGGCGGCGCCTGGCTCGTTAATGAGCGGCAGCAACAGGCGGAACGCTTCGCAGCAACTGCAACCGCATTTGTTGAGACGGTAATTCCGCAGCGAACTAGTATTGCCGCTGCGACACAAACGGTCGAAGCTCAGGGAACGGCAACGCGGATTGCGTTACGCACGGCGACGGCGCAGGCGGCAGTCACTCCGGGCGCTACGCTTGAAGCAGGGATCGGGAGCGGTGAAGTCGTTCGGGGCGGCAATCTGCGTCGTGAACCGCGCGTGACGCCTGAAACGGTCGTTGGTCTGATCTATCCGGGTGACAAAATTACGTTTCTGGAGCGACGGGTTGTTAATGGACAGACGTGGTTTCGGATTCGCGTCGATCAACCGGCGACCGACCGCGCAGGCGACGGTGTGCCCTCTGGAACAGAAGGTTGGGCGTCAGCACTGCTGCTCTCGACACCTCGGTGACCTGAGCGCGCTGCCTGTTCTCTCCTGTTCAACGTCTTGTCTGTCGTTTGCATCATGCAGGAGAACCCATCGTGGAATCTGGAATCAGATCGACAGTAACTCTTGGATGTGTCCTGAACGATCCTCGTTTTACCTTCTGGTCCATCCTGCGCCACGGAATACGGTCGCGGGCTGCAGACCACGGAATTGCCGTCATTGACTGGGCGACCGGCACCGTCGAGGCGCAGGCTGGTATGGTTGCCGATCTGCTGCAGCGTCGGGTGCATGCGCTGATCCTGGGACCAGCGCACGAAACGCGCGCGTTTGCCCAGCATCTCGAGCTGGCGCACCTGGCACGCGTGCCAGTAATCGAGGTCAACGGCGGTATTCTTGAAGGATATGTCAGCGCAACTGTTCGCTCCAACGAACGTCAGGGTCTGACACGCATTGCCGAGTTGCTCGTAGCGCATCTGGGCGATCGCATGCGAATCGCTCTGATCGCCGGTCCCCGTAATAGCCGAGCTGAGATCATGGCAGAAGTGCTGCAGCAATGGCCCGGTGTGCAGATTGTAGCGCAGTCTACCGGCGATTGGACGCGCGATAGCGGCAGGCGTCTTGCGGAGGAGTGGTTGCGTATGGGGCAACCAATGGATGCCATTTTTGCCGCTAACGATCCGATGGCGCTCGGCGTTGTTGATGCTGTCGAAGCGCTCAACCTCACCGGCAGCATTGTGGTTGTCGGATTTGACGGATTACCAGAGGCGCTCAGGGCAATCAACAGCGGCGCCATGCTGGCAACTGTCGACCAGGATCCGTTGTGTATCGGGCAGCAAGCAGTTGACGTTGCACTTCGGGCGCTTCGTGGCGATCCAGTTGATCGACAGATCCTGACGCCCGGTGAATTGATTACCCGCGACACGGTGACCGAGTCGGCGCTTCGCGCGCTCGATTTGCTGCCTGGCATCATGCGCGACCTCATCGAGAGCAACGCCGAGCGGCAACGATTGCAGGAGGAGATCATTGCCGCGCAACGCTCAACTATTCAGAAGTTGTCAACGCCGATCATCCCAATCGACGCGCGCACCCTCATCGTGCCGTTGATCGGCGCTATCGACAGTGCGCGCGCTGCACAAATGACCCAGACCATTCTTGAAGCCATCAGTGATCGACGCGCTGATGATGTCATCATTGACATTACTGGCATTGCAGTGGTCGATACAAGTGTCGCTAACCACCTGATACAGACAGCACAAGCTGCCAACCTGCTTGGTGCGCACATAACCCTGGCAGGCATGTCGCCGGAGGTTGCACAAACCATTGTGCAGTTGGGAGTCAAACTAGGTCAGTTGACAACCTGTAGTAACCTGCAAACAGCGCTGGAAGTCGTGCAGCGGCGACGCGGACAGCGATAACCAAAGTAGCACCATAGGCGCTTACCCGCCGCTGCTGACGTCGCGCGCCATTTGCGCGCGACGCGCTTCCTTCTGACGTTCCAGGTAGGACAGCACCGCATAGGCTTCGGAGATGTCCTCAATGCTGACCAATCCCAGATAGATCTCACCCTCATACACGGCAACGACGCGAGTTCCCTCTGCACTCATTACCTGACGTACCTCATCGAGTGTCGCGCTCGCGGGCACACGCACAAACTCGCGTTGCATAATGCCAGTAACGTACAGGTCGCGCGTGTCGCTTGCCAGCGCCCGCAATACATCGTCGCGGGTTACGATGCCGACCAATCGGCTTCCCTGCATCACTGCAAAATCGGGTTGATAACTGGTCAGAATGTAATCAACCACTTTGCTTACCCGGTCGCCGATTTCGAGTGTAAGGGCGTGACGGTTGTACGCATCGCCAACGCGCATCGTGTCGAGCATAGTGCGTGCCTGTCCTTCAGCGTTCTCCTGACCTGCGCCGAGAAAGATGAATACCGCGACAAGCGCAAGCAGAAAATTGCCACTGATGATCCCCAGAATACCGAGCACAATTGCGATACCCTGACCGAGGAACGTTGCAATCCGTGTAGCGCGACGGAAACCGATGATCATTGCCAGCACGGCGCGCAGAATGCGGCCGCCATCGAGCGGGAAGGCAGGGAGCAGATTAAAGAGCACCAGCATCACATTAGCTTGCAGCAACCAGAATGTCAACCCCTGGATCGATGGCGCCGGAAATGCGCCACGCCCGATTTCCAGCGTGTCAATGTCAAAAATGCCGAACACCAGCGCCGTTCCGGTCACCAACAGCAGCACAGCGGCAATGATGACATTCACCAGCGGACCGGCTGCGGCGATGACGAGTTCATGCCAGGCCTTTGACGGATTGCGTCCCAGCAACGCCAGACCACCGAGCGGCAGCAGAATGATTTCACGCACCGGAATGCCAAATGCGCGCGCAGCGATACCGTGCCCCAATTCGTGCAGTGTTACGCAAAGGAAGAGCAACAGGATCAACAGCGCCCCGAACGCTGCCCCGACCGCGCCATACGACACGCCGCCAGCGATCGCGCCAAGAATGACGATCAAAAAGAAAGTCAAATGTATCTTGATATCGATGCCGGCAACCTGCGCAATTCGAAACGACCAACCCATATTTTTCTCCTCGCATTCAGTTGATCACTTTCGGGATAATTGTATCGAAGAGTAAAAAAGTTTTTGTCTTTGACTTCAAAAGAACGCGTCGTCAAGACACCAGGAGCGTAGAGAACTCCAAAAACTCAACTATCTTCTAAACCCTGGCGTTATGATACCAGATTCGGATCGATCACATACGACCACCAGTTGTTGCTGACCCCAAACGTCTCTCCACCGACGCGCGGCAGATGACTGAGCCACCACAGATGGTGCAGGCGCATATCTCCGCCGCCCCATTCGCGGCAATCGACCCATCGTGCGCGACCCGGCAATTCAGGAAAGGTCAACCAGTCGTCGCAGTAACTGATGACCGGTCGCGGATTGCCCCAATCGTAGTCATGTTCGGAGTTGGGCGCAAAATGCACATTCCCGCAATGCGCCTGACCAGGATGGGTCTTGTCGTAGCGCGTAAACAACGCCCACAGGTTCTGTTCCGGCGGATGTGACGCGAAGACACGGCTCATAATCGATTCGACCCGATGCCCGAAGTTTTCTAGCATACAATCGACATCGCGCTCGTAGTTAAACGCCATGATCACAAACCTGCCAGAACAATGCCCGGTTTCCGGCACCGGCGGAGAATTGCACCAGAACGCATTGCGCCCGACCATGGTCGATTCGTAGTCGCCGGCATATGGGAAGGAGAAGAACCACACCTCATCGAACTCGCCGCGTTCATAGCGCTCGATCAGATTGAATGCCTTAACCTGCGCCACATAGTCGATCCGGTCAGGTTCGTGCATCTGGCGCGACCGCCACGCAGCGACATAACTTTCGCCAGTGTAGCGAAAGCCATCGATCTTGGGAGGAAACCAGTCGGCATCGATACGCTCAACAATCCGATACCGCACGTACCCGCCACTCGCCTGTTCCAGGTCAGCAATATACTGCCGAGCCAGACGCTCTGGATCGTTCCATCCGAAAATCTCGGTCAGGCGTCGCCCGCCTTCAGACAAAACCGGAGGATTGTGAACGATCATGAGGACACGTGGAGTAACCGGTTCGACCGGCGATGCCAATGTGCGCGTCGAAGGAAGATGAGAAGCGACAGGTCGAGACTCCAGCGCGCGATTGAGAAGACGGCGGAGAAAATCGATCATTCGTTGCTAATCAGTATCGCTAGCGATCACGATCTGCGAACGGATTCCCAGAGCAGCGAGTTGTTGCAGACAGATAACGATATACTTCGCAGCGATACGTCGTTCCTCTTCCGTCGTGTCAAGCATCGGATCATAGCCAGGCAATTGCGATTTCACTAAGAGTCCGTCGAGGATTTCCTGCTCATCGGGAGTGAGTGCATCCATGGCCGTTACTTTCTGGTCGGTTGCGGAGGCGCTCCTGAAGATAGCGCCACATCGCCGAAGCGGGGCGTTGCTCGCAGCACGACCAATACTATCACACATCGGTACGCTCTTATAGTACCACAGTTTTACCTTCCATGACTGTATGTCGAAAAACAACTACTGCGTCACACGTCAACGATTCGCTCCGTCCATCGTCGCCAGGCGGAAGATCGTCGTATGGCGGTAGACATCGCCCGGTCGTAGGACGGTTGATGGGAAATGCGGATGATTTGGCGAATCGGGAAAATGTTGGGTTTCCAGGCAGAGCGCAGCGTGCTTTGTGAATACATGCCCGTTGCGTCCAGTCGTGGTTCCATCGAGCGAATTGCCGGTGTACAGATGAATGCCAGGTTGCGTGGTCAGGACATCAAGCATGCGACCGCTGACCGGATCAACCAGACGCGCTGCGGGGCGCAGTTCGCCAGCGACTCCATCGACTACCCAGGTGTGATCATACCCCCCAAGCCCATTGCGGATCTGCTCATCGTTGGTATCAAGGCGGGCGCCAATCGCCATCGGCGTAGTGAAGTCCATAACGGTACCGCGCACGGCACGGATTTCACCTGTTGGAATAAGCGTGTCGTTGACCGGAAGGAAGAAACTGGCAAAGAGTTGCAACTCGTGATGGAGAATATTACCTGCACCCGTCAGATTGAAGTACGCATGGTTCGTTAGGTTTATAATCGTTGCGCGATCAGTCGTTGCATGGTAATCGATGCGTAATGCGCCATCGCCTGTCAGTGCATAGGTGACGACGACCGTCAGATTTCCTGGATATCCTTCTTCTCCGTCACGACTGACATATGTGAGTTCCAGCGCCGGTTCGTCGCCATCGGCAAGAGGACGTGCCTCCCATATCACCCGATTAAACCCAACTACCCCACCATGAAGGTGGTGTGCACCATGGTTGCGCGCGAGATGGTAGGTGGTTCCATTGAGCGTGAAGACCCCATTGGCGATCCGGTTGGCAAAACGCCCGACAATGCTGCCGATATATGCCGAATTATTCAGATACAAGGGCAGGGTATCGAAACCGAGGATGACATCACCAGGGCGCCCGTGCCGATCCGGTGCGCGCAGCGACACAAGCGTGCCACCGTAGGTGATGATCTGCGCTTCGATGCCCTGCGCGCCGCGCAGCGTGAAACGTTCGACCGTCCGACCATCAACGACGCCAAAAGGTTCGGCGATTATGCTCATCAGTGTGCTCCTTGCGCGTCTAGCAGATTGCGCCATCCTGGCGCAGATAACGATGTTCGCATCAGGTTTTGCATGACACGAGTCCACTGCAAAAAGGGTATGTCACCGCAGAGGCGCAGTGTTCGCAGAGGCAGGTTCCCTAGCGCGTCACGCACCCGCATGCTTCGCCATGCATCCATAATATTGGTTCGTTTTCAGGGTTCTCTGCGCCCCCGGCGTCTCGGCAGTGCATTTTTGCAGTGAAGTGATGACATAACATTATCCATCGATGTCGTCCAGCAGAACGCGCACTGCAGCTTCAAGTTGCGCATCACGCCCATAGCGCCATTCTCCAAAGCGCAGCGGTACATCAACATCCACTGGTCGTCCGTGGCCTTCCAGGTCTTCGCCTTCCAGTGTTGTGACCCGAAGTTGGGGCAACTTAATCGATGACCCATCAATAAGTCGCCGCGTGAATGTGCCGATCACCGCGCCAGCCGTCGGACGCCCGACAACCTTTCCCAGCCCCTGGCGGCGATACGACTCGCTAAAGGTTTCGGTGTTTGAACTTGACAGTTCATTCGTCACCAGGACGGTAGGCTTGTTCAGCACGCGATTACCGAAGATGTGCGACGAGTCAGCAGCGGTGCGATTGCGGAACGTGCTCATTAGCAGACTACGACGCATCAGCACATCGAGAATAAACGTTGCCGTGTGACCGCCTGAGTTGAAGCGCACATCGATGACGATCCCTTCCTTATGGTGCGCTTCGACGTCGAGATCAGCGAGAAACTGCTGGTAAGCATCGTAATTCATCTTGCGAATGTGTACATACCCCAGGCGTCCATTACTTGCCCGGTGAACGATCTGCTCATTATCGAGCACCCACGCCCGGTAGCGGAGCCAGTCGTACTGATTCGCTGAAACTGGACGCACCTCAACATCACGCTGCGATCCCGACGGATTGACGACGCGCAGGACGACGCGCCGACCCACGGTTCGTTGGAGCAGCGCATCGAGCGATGTATCGCGCGTGAGTGTAACGCCATTGACCGCCATGATGACATCGCCAGGTTGAAGCGCGCCATTTTGCGCTACTGCTGCCGGGCTGTCGGGGATGACCCTGGCAATACGCAAGCGTCCGCTCCGCAGATACTCAACTGGATCGAGCGTGATGCCGAGGTAGCCATCCTGTCCGCTGGCGCCACTCCCCACGACGCCAGCGTGCGAGGAACGCAATTCACCAATCATCAAATTGATAAGGAGATACAGTTCAGCGGTGGTTTGCGCTCCCTGGATCAGCGGCGCATACTGATCGTGAATTGCACGCCAATCGACGCCGCGAAAATGTTCATCGTAGAAATAGTCGCGCAGCAAACGCCAGCACTCTTCGAAGATCTGGCGTTTTTCCTGCGCAAAATCGATCATTACTTCGGCTGTGATCGAAAGGGTCGTCTGCTCTCCTTTGGGAAATTTTCGCACAGCAATGGTTCCGTCGTCGAGGAAGCAGATGCTCTTGCCATCGGGAGCGAACCAGGCATGTGATTTCAGCCCGGACGTGTTGGTCAACTGCCGTGGACCCTGATCGGCGCGCGCTTCGTCGAGCGGCAAGGTCCAGAGATTCTGTCGTCCGGCAACTGTTGCGCTACAGATCAGATCGCGTCCATCTGGGCTAATGCACAGCGCAGTTGCATCCATTTGCGGCGGTGTCAACAAGCGCAATCGTCGTTCGATACCGCTCAGGATGATCCTGATCTCTTTGACTGTCTGGGATACTTTGACCGATTTTGAACCTTCCTCCTCGTGCACTGTTCTATCTGCGGGCAGCGAATCGGGTTCAACAATAGGAAGAACCGGTAGTAGTTCGCGATCCGCATCGGTACGGCGTTTATGGTCGGGAACGTGCGCAGAATGACGCAACACGCTTTCGCTCTTGTGCGTGCTGCTCTGAATTGTCTCGAACAACCGCTCGAATTCAGCCTCGCGAAAAATGGGCGGTTGTGGTTGCAGGTCAACACGTGCAATCTGCGACTCGGCACGATACTGTCCGGTCGTGAAGACAATAAAGCGACCATCTGGCGACCAGAGCGGTCCTGCTGCGTGAAGGTTGCTAAGGAACGAAATCTGGTGCGGTTGTTCTTCATCAATGCGCTGTACATAGAGATTACTAAAGAAGCGCTTGTCCTGGGCGCAGAATGCCAGCCATCGACTGTCGGGCGACCATGAGAACGACGCGCCGAACACGAAGCGCGCCCGGACGAACGCACGGTCATCGCCGCTAACGACATCGATTAATCGTATCTCGTCATCTCCACAGGCATAGGCGATCCAGCGTCCATCTGGCGAGAAGCATGGTGCACTCTTGCGCTTTGGTCCGTATGTCAGGCGTGTTTCGCTGCGGCTGAGAAAGTCATAGCGGTACACCTCTTCGTCGCCATGACGGTCAGAGACATACACCAGACTGCGACTATCGGGCGACCAGGAAATATCGCTATCGCGGAACGCCGTCTGAGATACGCAGTACGCCGGTCCCTGGCGTGGCTCACGCTCATTTTCTTTGTCAGCGAAATCGGCAAAAATCTTGCCGCGCACGATGAATGCAATTTTCTTACCGTCTGGTGAGAGCGCCAGTTCCTGCACATCACGCGTATACGTCTGCACCCGCACCGGCGTCAATTTCGCATCCTGCCGAACCGTAATCGGGATCGATGCCGCGTCTCCGGAGGCGAGATCGAAGATCCAGATGCCAAAATCGCGCTCGAACGCAATCTTTTTGCCATCAGCGCTGATTGAGGGCCAGAGCAAACGACCGTCCGTGAACGAGGTCACACGTTCGGCGACACCCCCATCACGCGGTACAACCCACAGATTCTCACACCCATCGCGATCAGAAACGAAGTAGATCAACCGACTATCAGGAGCCCACAGCGGGCAATAATTCAGTCCAGGCGCATCGCTCAGCCTTTTGAAATCGTCGGCGTCCGGCGCGTTCGATACCAGCCAGAGTTCCGCCCCGCCGTAGGGATTTGGTCCGCGTCGCCACCATGGATCGCGCAGCAGGCTGAACGCTACCCAGCGGCCACATGGCGAAATGGACACAGTGCCGAGACGCTCATACGGTTGCGCGATCCAGCAGATCGGTGTGCCTCCTGAAATGGCAACCCGATAGATCGCCGTTCCCTGACGCTCACGCTGCGAGGTGAAATAGAGAGCGTCGCCATCGGGCGACCAGCACTCGACGGCACTCTGCATGTCGTGGTACGTCAACCGACGCACTTCACTGCCATCGAGTGGCACAACATACACGTCTCCCTGACCGGTTCGTGTCGAGGTGCAGGCAATTGCCGCACCATCGGGCGACCAGCGCGGCAGCGTATGACCGGCGGGATGGGCAGTCAATCGCTCGGCGCGACCTCCATCGGCAGCCACAAGCCAGATATCGCCAGCATACACAAAAGCAATACGACTTCCCGTAGGATCGATAGAAGGTGCGCGTAAATAGGGACGTGCAGAATACTGTTCGGTCACAGAGCCATCTCTTTCCTGTTACAGGGTGTCGTGCAGATTATAGAGGCGAGTTGCGCAAGAGGCAAACAGAACATAGTTACACATCTGTTCGTCGGAAGCAATGGCGCGTTCCGGTGTTGCACCCGGAACGGGTTCTGCGAAGCATTCCTGCTACCTGAACTGACGCTGGTCAGGTAAGGTTTTGTCACAGCGAACGATGGAACTTCTGCGCGTCGTGATTCGTCTCATACCGGGATCGCGATCGGCGCTTGTCGCCGAAAGAGAGAATGGTTTCTGTCGTTTCGTCTTCTCAGAGCGCTGAAGCGTTTTGAACCGAGCGTAAGTCTTCTCGCACAGCCAGGCGGGCTGATATCTGGCTTCTTTCAAGTTGAATCTCAGCCTCATGTCATTGCGGGTTGACATGGCGAAGGCTATACTATGATATCGCGAAATGCTGTGCAAGCAAGCCAATGCCGTCTCAAGCTGTGTCGGCTTCGCTGTCATACACATTCTCGCTTTAGGGCTTCAGGAACGGAATGCAACTCCGTCGCTCACGTTCATTCCATCCCATCCAGCGGCATGGTATTCGACAAGTGAAAGGCACATATATGCAACATACATGGCTCCTGGTTCTTGCGACGGTGCTGCTCGTATCGTGCGGCATGCCGCAGCCATCAGGTGTTGCGACACCGGCGTCTCCAGGCGGAACGCCATCAACCGGTCAGAACCAGCCAGTCACGATCTCATTTGCAGTATGGGAATACGAGCGCAGCGTCTATCAACCGCTGGCGGAACGGTTTATGTCCGAACATCCCAACATCAAAGTGGTGCTTGTACCACTTGACGATATCATGATGTTCGAGCCTGGCAATAACGCACCTTCCAATCCGCTCGATCAGTTGCGCCGGGTTGTATCGGCTGCCGATACCGCTCCCTCATTTGCGGTGACTCAGGAGGCGTTCGGCACACCTTTGCTCTTCGACCTGAAGCCGCTGATGGACGCCGACGCGACCTTTCAGCGCGACGATTTTTTCCCTGGAACCATTGAGCGCTATACCGCAAAGGGCGGGGTCTGGGCGCTGCCGCGCTACCATTCGGCGCCGCTGATGGTCTACAACCGCACCCTGTTCCAGAACGCCAATCTGCCCGAACCGCGCCCCGGATGGACGTGGGAAGAAGCGCTGGCGGTCGCCGAGCGCCTGACCGAGCGCAGCGGCGCAACCACTCTGATCTACGGCTTTATAGAGCCGAGCAGCGGCGTGTTGCCGCTTTTGGAGTTGCTCAGCGCACAAGGCATCGATGTGCTAAACGCAGCGCCGATGGAAACCGATCTGACTGCGCCGGAGTATGTCGCTGTCGTTGAACGTTTGCGCGATCTATACCGCCGCGGCGTCCTGGTCGAACCATACCGGCATGTTGGCCGCGCCGACGACCCCACGCAGTTGGTGCGTGAAGGGCGCGTGGCGATCTGGAGCGATATGACCTATATCAGCAACGATGACGGCACACGATGGACACCGGATTTCCCGGTGGGGCGCGTCCCGTTCCCGGCCTCGGCACTGATGCAGTTCTTCACATATAGCGAAGGGTTCATCATCAGCGGCGGCACTGCCCACCCGGAAGCCGCCTGGCGCTGGATCGAGTGGCTTTCGCGCCAGCCGACCGAGCAGCCCGAATATGAAACAATCGGTCGTATTCCAGCACGGCAATCGGTGGCGCAGCAGACCGACTTCTGGAACAAACTCGATCCGCAGACTGCCGAGGCGTACCGCTGGACGCTGGCGAACAGCAAGCCAGCTCCGGAGTCGCCGTCAGGTTTCGCCATTATGAGCGCGTTGAGCCAGGCGATGCAAACCGCACTCAGCGATCCGAAGGCAAATGTGCGTCAGGCGCTGGCGGAAGCACAGCGTCAGATGCAGGAATCCATCGCCCAACAGGAACTGACGCCGACGCCGAAGCCCAACCTCAACCCGGTGGTGGTGGCGACGCCGGAGCCGCAGGAAGCACCGGTCGGCGCAACAACCATCACCTTCATTCTGTACGGCTACAATCCGGCTGAGCTCCGTCGGATTGCGCGCGCCTTTCGCGAACAGCGCCCTGATATCTTCGTGCAGTTGCAACCGTTCGAGTGGACGCCGGACACACCGCAGGCGACCGCCGCGACGCTGGCGCAGACTAGCGACTGCTTCTCCTGGAGCGGACCACTCCAGAGTAGCGATTACCCGGCACTGCTCGACCTGCGCCCGCTGATTGACGCTGACCCCGCCTTTCCGCGCGATGATTTCCTGCCAGCATTGCTAGCGTACTACAGCAACGGGGGACGCCTGTACGGACTTCCCTACGCGATCAGCATGCGCGTGCTCTCGTACAACCACGCCGCGTTCGAAGCCGCCGGGCTGCAACCGCCGCACGCCGACTGGACGCCAGACGATTTTCTGGCGGCAGCGCAGGCGTTGACCAAAGGCGATGGTGATCAGCGGCAGTGGGGCTACATTCCCCTGGGCGGACCGCAGGCCGATCTGCTTTTCTTCGTAAGTCAGTTCGGCGCGAGCTTGACTGTCGGCGACGGGAAGGACCTGCGCCCCAACTACACCGACCCGCGAACGGTCGCGGCCATTCGCTGGTACCTCGACCTGAGCGCCGTCCACAAGGTGACGCCGTCGTTCAAGTTTCACTACCGGCGCGATGATCCTGGCGGCTTTGAAACTCGCTCCTTCGAGCTGCTACAATCGGGGCGGGTAGGGATGTGGCTAGGGTATGGCGAGACATTCGAGAACGTCGCCTTCATACCGGCTGAAGGAGGACCGGCGCCAACGGCTGCGCCGTTGAGTCCAGTCGCACGTGACATCCGGATTGCGCCGTTGCCGGTGGGCAAAGCGGGATTGCCGCCCAACGAGGTGTTTGTGCGCGGTCTGTTCATCTCAGCAAAGACGCAACAGGCGCAGGCGTGCTGGGAGTGGATCAAGTTCCTCTCCGGGGATGTGACGGTGATGTACGGCGATATGCCTGCCCGCCGTTCAATTGCGCAGTCGGATGCGTTCCTGAAACAGGTTCCACCGGAGCGCGCGAGAATGTTCGAGGCGTTCCGCGCAGCATTGGCAGTACCAGTGCGCACGACGGTCACGAGCAGCGCGAATGCGATCTACAGCCCCTCTCACGACTCGTACTGGCTCTTCCAGGCGTTGAGCAACACGCTGGAGAAGGGGGCGAATCTCGAACAGGAACTCGCCACTGCGCAGCGGTTCGCTACGGCATTCGCCGAATGTATGAACCGTGACGGTGCAAAGGCGGCGCGATGTGCGAAACAGGTCGACCCCGATTACAAGGGGTACAATGTTGAGGAGGAAGAGATGCCCATTCGACCAGCTGGTTATGTGCCGTAAGATATAGAAACCGGTATTTGCCCTCTTGCTATGGGGGGTTGATGAAGATTGAGAACTCAATTCAAGCGTGCGCGCCAGAACGGATGGGCGATCCAGCTTACTATGGGGGTTGATGAAGATTGAGAACTCAATCCAGTATCCCGAACTGGTAGCGGTGCTGATGGAGATTGGGCACTTAATCCGGTCGCGCTACGGGGCTAATGAGGATTGGGAATATAAACCGGTATACCGAACTGTCTGCAGGGCTAATATCGAGGATTAATCGAGGATTAAGTCCAGTGTTCGCCCTTGCCGTGGGGCTAATGAAGATTGAGCATATAATCCAGCATACCGAACTGGCCATGGGGTTAATAATTGAGAGTCTACGGTATGTGTCTCCTGCTGTTGGGCTAAAGCCCTCGGCTCTGCAGTGCGAAGACCGCCTGCACGGGCGAGAGTGGAATAATTGCTTAACATCTCGGTCTTCAATTCACCAGAAGCAGGCGCCTTGTACGATATGTCAGACATAACGATGGGGTCAGATATCTAAGAAATGCTGTAATACTTGAAACTAAATAAGCCCCAGACTATACGACGCAAAGCCCACTTTTGCAGGCTATACCGAAATTATAGCAGTTCTTTATATGGTCGAGCCTTCTCGAATGACCGCAATCACCATTGCGCGCCTTACGCGGCAACCGAAATGAATTTTGGTCTATACTCCGCCGAAAGCAGACGTCTGGCGCGACACGGCAGATATGAACGATGCCAATATATCCGAGCAATGCTGTAATTTAGACACCTGGGAGCGCATACGCTTTGTCCGAATGTTACTCCTGCCTTGCGCGCAGACTCCGATATTCAGGCAGGATGGGTGCATCGCTTGCGATAGTTAACTGGATGCTTGCCAATATGCGAAGAATAATACCCTGGATCGGACTGATCCTGGTAGTGCTGCTCACGGCATGCAGCGCGACTCAGGCAGCGCAGGAGCTGCCGACACCAACTCCATTACCGCCCGACCCGGTACTCGAACGACCGACGTATACTGTCCAGCGCGGTGTGATTGAGCGCGTCTTCACAGTTACGGCGCGTGCTACGCCGGTTGATATGGTGCGTCTAGCGTTTCGCCGTGATGGCCGTGTGAATGTCGTGTCTGTCAGTCGCGGCGATGTGGTGAAAGCAGGAGACGTGCTGGCAGAGTTGCAACAGGAGGAAGCGCTTGATGAACTCCGGCGCGCTGAGGACGATCTGGCGCAGGCGCGGCGTGACCTGGAGAGCGCGCGCCTGGCGAAGGAGAAGCGGATCAAGGAGCGCGAACTCGGCGTCGAGCGTGCGCGGCGTGATCTGGAGCGGTTGTTGCCGGGCGGCGAAGCTGACATCTTCAAAGAATTGCAGGATCGACTGGAAGCTGCGCAACGCGATCTGCGCAATACGCGTGACGACGCATCATGGGCGAAAACGTCGGCTGAGGAAGCACTACGTGACAGCGCTGAAGCACTGTCGGACACGCAGAAAGCGTACAGTGTCGCTTACTGGAACTGGGACTGGGTACAGCGCTATGGCACCGATCCCGAAAACCCGTTCATCAAGAATGAAGCGGGTGTGCTGGTTCCCAATCGCCTGACCGAGAAGCAAAAGGAAGAGTTTCGTGTGAAACTGGTGCAGGCAGAGCGCGCTTTGCGCGACGCTGAGCGTAACCTGGAGCAGGCGCAGCGCGCCCGTGATCGTGCGTTCGATGACGAGGTGGTTCGGGTGCGTGAGGCGGAGAGGAAAGTCGAAGAAGCGCAACGCGCAATCGATATGCTGCTGCAAGGGCGGAACAAAGTGATCGAAGACGCCCAACGCGCACTTGAGCAGGCGCAGATTGCGCTTGAAGAAGCCCGGAGTGAAACGCTCAACAGCGCCATCCGCGCAGTGGAGAACGCTGAGCGCGCGCTGGAAAAGGCGCGCCGCCGCGTCGATGATGGGCGGGTGATTGCGCCACAGGACGGTACGGTTCTGGCTGTCGCCATTGAGCCGGGTGTAACTGTCACCGCGTTTGAGCCGGTTATCGAAATCGCCGATCCATCGAAGCTGGAGTTTGCGGCGAATCTCAGCCCACAACAGATGCGCCTATTGTCGGAAGGGCAGAGTGTTGAGATTCGCCTGCTGTCGCGTCCTGATCTGGTGATCCCCGGCGTTATTCGTCGTATGCCAGCGCCCTACGGTTCTGGCGGAAGCGGCGTGGTGCAGGATCGTGATGTGACCACGCGCTTTCAGGTCGTGGATGCGCGTGGTCAGCAGTTCGAGGCTGGCGTGACGGTTGCGCGGGTCAGTATTGTGCTGGAACGTAAGGAAAATGCGCTCTGGTTGCCGCCAGAAGCCATTCGCTCGTTCGAGGGTCGCCGCTTCGTCATCGTGCGTGAAGGGGAGCGTGAACGTCGTGTCGCCGTGCGAGTCGGCATCGAAACCGAAGAGCGCGTCGAAATCCTCGAAGGGCTGAACGAAGGCGATGTCGTGGTCGGATCGTAGGTATGCGCCTGATACTGTCAACTCTCTCTGTGCTCACCGCTGCGCTCAAGCGTCTGCGCGCCAATCTCGCACTGACGTTGTGCGCATGGCTGGCAGCCGTCACTGCTGTCGCTCTGGCGTCTGCCATTCCGGCATATGCCGAAGCCGCCAACCTGCGCCTGTTGCGGGATGAAATCCGGCAGCAGGAGGAACGTGCGGGGCGGTCGCCGTTTGCGCTCCTGTTCCGCTATGTTGGCGCGTGGAACACGCCGCTGGAATGGGAACGGGTTGCGCCAGCCGACGACTATCTGCGCCGTGAGGGGATACCTGGTCTCGATCTGCCGATCGACAGTTTTGCGCGCCATGCACGCACCGCGCCGCTGCGTCTGTTTCTTGCTTCTGGAGGCGAAACCGTATTCCTCAAGAACGCTCCGCTCGGTTTTATCAGCGGTCTCGATGATCGATTCCGCATCGTCGATGGGCGGATGCCGCAATTGGCGGGGAACGCACCAGCGCTGGACGTCATGATCTCGCGCGCATTTGCTGATGAAGTCGGATTGAATGTTGGTGATGCGCTGACAATCATCGCAAGCGGAGTGCGTCCGACACCGTTGCAGGCGCGGGTGGCTGCGATCTGGGAGCCGATTAATCAGAATGATCCGGCGTGGTTCTTCCCCCCCCAAACGCTCAGCGATGTTATTCTTGTGGCGGAAGAGAGTTTCACCGGTCCTGTTGCCGAAGCGCTGCGCAACGAAGTTGATCAGGTGCTCTGGTTCGTGCGGTTGGGCAGCGAAGGGATGACAGGAGCGCAGGCGATCCCTCTGTTGAGCCGGATTGAAACGGTTCGTGCCCGTGTTACTAGCGTTCTCCCCGGATCGCGTCTCGAACAGGGACCGGCAGAGATGTTGCAGCGGTATCAATCGCGTGTATCCACGCTGACGACGCAACTGTTCGTATTCAGTACACCGATTCTGGCGCTTACCCTCTACTTTGCGGCATTGATCGCCGCATTGATCGTGCGACGACAGTCCAGTGAAATTGCCCTGCTCAAGTCGCGGGGTGTCAGGAGCGTCCAGATCCTGGGGATGTATCTGGTCGAATGGTTCATCATCGGTGCAGCGGCGCTGGCAGCCGGATTGCCGCTGGGATTGGTGTTTGCTGCCGTGATGAGCCGGGTGCGCTCGTTTCTCGATGTGGATTTCTCAGCCGCCAGCGTACCACTGTCGCCTGGAGCGCAGAGTCTGACGTTCGCCCTGGCTGTCCTGGCGATAACCGTTGTGGCGGCGCTGATCCCGGCGCTGGCGGCAACGCGCCGCACCCTGGTGGACGAACAGCAACAGGCGGCGCGTACTGCGCGCCCTCCCTTCTGGCAACGCGCCTATCTCGATCTTCTCCTGCTCGTTCCTGCGGTATACGGCGTCTATCAGTTGCAAACAGGCGGCGGTCTGTTCCAGGGGAGCGCCGATCCATTCGGTAACCCGTTGCTAGTGCTGACGCCTGCCCTGATCTGTTTTGCGCTCGGATTGCTAGCGCTTCGTCTCATTCCACTCGTGCTTGAGGCGCTGGCGCGACTGGCAGCCATTCCCGCGTGGGTGGCGCCGCTGGTGACCCTGCGTGCACTGGCGCGACAGACCGACAACTACCGTGGCGCGTTGCTGCTCCTCATTCTGACGCTCAGCCTGGCGATGTACAGTTCGACCATGGCTGATGCGTTCGATGGCGCGATGCGCACCGAACTGACCTACCAGGTCGGTGCGATGACGCAACTCTTCGAGACCGGTGAGAGCACTGAGCGTGTCCGACCTGGTCAACCAGGCGGACAACCGCAGCTGCCGCAGCGTGACATTCGTGAGGGAGCGCGCTTCCTGTTCGTACCGGTGAGCGAGCATCTCCAGGTACCCGGCGTGCGCGCGGCAGCGCGTGTCGGTCGCTACGATGCCACCGTGAATATTGGTGTTGGCAACCGGCAAGTGCAACTGATTGGGATTGATCGCAGCGATTTTCCTAATGTGATCACTCGATTTGATCGCGCCTGGGGCGGCGGCGAGTCGCTTGGCGGGTTGATGAACCTGCTGGCGCGTTATCCAAACGGCGTGCTGGTCAGCCGCGAACTGCTGGGCAACGGGTTGCAAGTTGGGGATGCGCTCCCCGCCACACTGCGCATCTACGGCGACCAGCGTGAGGTGCGTTTCCGCATTGTTGCCGCCATCGATCTCTGGCCCGGCTTCTACCCGCAGGATGGTCCAATCGTTGTCGCTAATCTGAACTATATCTTCGACGAAATGGGCGGGCAGTACCCATACGATGTCTGGATCACCCGTGATCCGCTGATCCCGATTGACGAGGTGGTTGCCGGTGTGCGCAGACTGGGCATCCCGGTGATCGATACGCTTGATGTGGCAACACTTATAGCCCGCGAACAGGCGCGTCCGCAGCGGCAGGGGTTGTTTGGCGTGCTGACCATCGGTTTTCTAACGGCTAGCGCGCTTACGCTGCTCGGATTTATGGTTGCTAGCATCATCACGGCGCGGCGGCGAGCAATCGAGTTGGGTATGCTGCGGGCGCTTGGGCTGAGCGGTTTTGGAGTTGCAGCGGCGCTTACACTGGAACAACTCCTGCTGATCGGCGTCGGTCTGGTGACCGGAAGCGGAATCGGTGCAGTGGCAGCCCTGCTGATCGTGCCCTTGATGCAGGTTGGTGTGGGACCGTATCCCGGCGTACCGGCGTATCCGCCACGGCTGGCCTGGGAAAGCATGACCAGCATCTACGTCGCCTTTGGGGTGACGCTGGCATTCGCACTGCTGGCGCTCGGTGTTGCATTGGCGCGTATCCAGTTGTTCCAGGCGGTGAAACTGGGGGACGTGAACTGAGGTTGAAGGTTGAAGGTTGAGGGTTGAAGGTTGAAGGTTGAAGGTTGAAGGTTGAAGGTTGAAGGTTGAGGATTGAAGGTTGAAGGTTGAAGGTTGGGGGTTGAACGGTTCTCAGTTCTTGGTTCTTGGTTCTTGGTTCTCGGTTCCTGGTTCCTGGTTCTTAGAGCCTGTCCGAAAAACTGTAACCTTTTCGCCTGCCGCGTGATCGCTGTGCGTACCGCCGGGTTATTCGGATAGGCTCCAAGACGTGGAAGTCCGACGGGCTTGTCTACGGGCAAGCGGGATGCGCCCCCTTAAGCCCACGCAGGCGGGCTTCCTGCCTGCCAGCCGCGACTTCAGTCGCCAGGCGGCGAGCGGAAACACCCTGTCGCACAAGGTTCGTCGTTTCGACACTCGAAACAGTCATGCGACCCAGTGTGCTAAGAGCCTATCCGAAAAACTGTAACCTTTTCGCCTGTGGCGTGATCGCTGTGCGTACCGCCGGGTTATTCGGATAGGTTCTTAGTTCTCAGTTCTTGGTTCTCAGTAGACTTCATCAAGGTTTAGTGGTATACTATTTTCATAAGAACTAAAATGGA
>JAGHYV010000016.1 GCA_017743475.1 Roseiflexus sp.
TCGATTGAAACGCAAAAAGTATTCAGAAAATCAAGATGAACCTTGATAAAGTCTAATGTATAGTAGAGAGATCCTTACCGACACCCCACACGATTCAGATGCGCAACGTCGCCCTTTATTCAATTCTGGTAGAATATGTTGCGCGTTTTTCCGGTGTGCGTTCACCATCCGAGCTGGCTGCCATGAAGCGCGGGCAGGACGCTCTCACGGCGCAATCGAAGGCAAGATGCTCGCGCTCTCGCAATGGATCACATCGTTGCATGCAGGCGAGACCCCCGCACTCCCAGGCGTTGCAGCGACGCGCACCGTTCCAGCACGCTAGAATGTATTCTGATCATCAAGATTTGATACCAGGTGCGTCAACTGCTCCGATGACCATGATGAGTCTACCGAAGCCACATCACCTGATAAGTTGTGTAACGGTGTGTTGATTGCAGAAGAAAGCGCCGGTGCAATCTTATGCGCCGCAATGATCGGCGCTCCAGTCGCAGTAGAAGAGGGTGCCAGCAGTAATGCAAAGTGGGACAGCGAACAGATTGAAGAAGGGAATACTGACCAGCCCCAGACAGACCAGGCCAAACCCGGCAGTGGCAGGCAAGCCCCGCCGGATGAATCTCAGTTTCTCGCGAAACCGCAACCGCCGCCGTTCGAGCGGCGGGTCAAAGAAGTCGAGGCACGAAATGGTTGCACCAAGCGCAATGCTGCCCGCCGTCGCCAGCACTGTACCAATGCCCGGTATCAGGTTCAGGAGCAGGGTTGGCGCGCCAATGATCAGCGCCAGTATCAACTTCTTGAGCTCAAACAGGATCGCGCGGGCAATATCGCGCGTCACATTGCCCACCGTTGGCGGCGGAGCATCGAAAGCGACACCGGTGCAGTACTCTTCGAGCCGTTCTGACAGACGGCTGTAGAATGGCGACCCGATGATGACTCCAAAACGCACTAGCAGGTATCCGGTCGCGATCAGGAGCGCGACAACCAGCAACGCACGCAACAGCCAGGCGATCACCATTCCCCATTCGGGCAGACTGGCGATCAATGCATCGATGCTGCGAAATCCGGCAAAAAGCAAACTAGCGTACAGGGTTGCACCAATCAACACATTCAGCAGAACGGGAACGATGATGTACTTCCATAGTGCCGGATGACGGCTGAGCACACCTAAAGCGCGCAGTGGGTACGAAGCACCGGTAAAAAACGTTGTCATTGCTGAGAACTGAGAACCGAGGACTAAGAACTGAGAACTAAGAGCCAGGAATGAGAACCGAGAGCTAAGAACCGAGAACAAAACCAGAGAGCCGGGAAGGGAGACTGCTGTTCCCTGCGCTCTCTGGCGTCTGGAAGACGATACCGAACAGTTCGGTCAGCGTTACTCCTGCCTGATGATCAGGCTCTCGTCGCGGTTCTTCTCTCCCTCTTCAAGTAGCATGATCGGAATGCCATCCTCGATCGGGTAGCGATACCCGTTGCGGCGGTTGACCAGCCACTCCTTTCCTTCGCTGTCTTTCATCAACTCGACCGGTCCCTTATCGCCTGGATCGGCAAGAATCGCCAGCAATTCCGGGCTGATGCTGCGCGGCTCGCTACTTGACGATGACGATGACTGTGGTTGCGGATTGGATCCCAGATCGAACACGCTGTCTTCACGATACTGGCGAACGGCGCGGTAGATGATCACTCCCAACGCAATCAGTGCCGCCACGCCAAGGAGACGAAGGATAAGTTTCATGGTGATAACCTCCTCAGTTCCAGATACCCGGTTCCTGATACAACGAACACTGGCTTCCAAAGAACTACGTTCCATTATACCGGGTCTTCGACCTTTTCCAACAGCGATGCATGCTCATCGCGCCAGAGATGTGGGAGCCTGCCTGCCTCCTGCCATACCAGCAAGCGCCATTCAGGCGGCGCTCCCTTCACCGGGTATGTTATTTCAAGATAAGGGAAGCGCTGCTGCTGACGCCGCGACGCAGCAACATCGACAATCACATCGATCCAGGTGCCGGTGTTGATATACGTCTGTCGCTCATTCAACGGTACGATCTGTGCCAGGTGCGTATGCCCGCAGATAAAGAGGCTGACTGATCGACGGCGTGGATCGTGCGCGACACGTGCCATGCCGCGGATCGAGGCGTTCCGAAATGCGCGAATGGACTGACACATCTGCTGTTCGGCAGCGCGCTGAAATGCTGCTTCGGAAAAGACGCCGGATTGCCGGCGAACACCTGCAGCACGTGCCAGAAGTGTCGCCGCCAGCGTCATCTGATGGTATGCCGGTTTCCACGATAGACGCGGTGAAACGCGCCCGCTGTCGCCATGATCGACAACATATGTGGTGTTGCGGATCAGAACGTTAATCAGCAACACCAATCCGCGTGCAACCAGGCGACGTGTAGCGCGATTGCGTAATGTCGGTAGAGAGAGAGCATACCAGAAAATTGCTGACAGCGGCTTGATATTGTCAACCAAGGTTGCAATATCAACCGGTTCATCCTCCAGCAGGTTGATCGCCTCACGGATCAGGCGTGTGCCAAACACAACTTCGAACGGCTCACAAATGCCGTCGAAGTGGACAAATCGATTCCATCGGTCAAATTGGTTGCCATGCACCAGAAAGATACCGTCGCCCTCGTAGCGCACGCCAAACCGCAGGCGCGGATCATTGGGCTCCAGCCCAAGTGCCTGACGCAGCACCTGTTTGGCGCTGGCGTAGTGTAACTCGAAATCGTGGTTGCCGATAAGCACGGTCACTTGATTGTCGCGCCGTGCAAGAAAAGTGCGCAATGCAGCAACCGGCGCCGCATGCGCCTGCAGGATTGTTTCAAGGCGACGCGCTGCTGCGCGTGACGACCATTCAAGATCGGGGACATCTGGCAGACAAACCTGCAAGAATTCGAAGGTGTCACCTGCCAGGATCAACTCGGTCGGTTCCGGATCGGTAGCGTAATGATGCAGCAAGGCTGCGAGTTCGGCATCGGCAGTGAAATCATCAAGGCGGTCGCCCGCGCCAAGGTGCAGATCGCTCAGCACTAGCCGACGCATCCCGACCTGAATGTCGTTTACTTCGATTGGTGGCGTCGTTTCTGTGGTCGGGTGCAGACGTATCGGATGCAGGCGCCGCTGTAGAACTGGTAAAAGAATCACGCTGGCAAGCGCCAGCGGCAGCAGGCGAAGGGTTTGCACCATAGTGTTTACTAGACAGCGGCGCGCGCGGCTGCAACGAATGCGCGTATCTTCTGGTGGTCCTTCACGCCATTGCTTTCGACACCACTGCTAACATCGACACCCCAAGGACGGACGCGCTGAATGGCTGCAGCAACATTCTCAGGCGTCAGACCACCAGCCAGTAACAGCGGTCGCTGCCGCGCCAGGTCAGCAGCGCGATCCCAATCGGCAACCACGCCAGCGCCGCCGTAACTGCCAGGCACGTGCGCATCGACCAGCAAGCGCACATGCGCCCACTCCTCGTTCAACCAGTCGCGCTCGTGCGCAGAGTTGTCGAAGCGAATTGCCTTAATAACCAGAAATGGCGCGAGATCTGTGGCGTATGCAACCGGCTCATCACCGCTCAGCTGAATGCCATCAAGACTACACAACGCTGCGATCTCACGAATGCGCGTCACATCTTCGTTGACGAACACGCCGATCAGGGAAACCAGACGGCGACGATCGTCAGCGGCGGCGCGCACTGCTTCTGCGATCACGGCAGCATCAGCAGGATCGATCCGGCGACGCGACGGCGCAAAGACCAATCCGATCATATCAGCGCCAGCATCGACCGCCGTCAATGCATGGTCGCATGTGCGTACACCACAAATTTTGACGTTGATCATCGCATACCCGAAGTACGAAATCATGCCACCGACGTATCTTCGGTCACCTCACGACCCTGCTGCTCGACCGCTTTTCGACGGCGTGGAGCGCGCGGCGTTGCATCTGCCGCTTCGGTAGCAGTTTTCCGCCGCGAACGCCTGGGTGACGACTCCGTCGCAACATCTGCTGCACTTGTGTCCGCCTGGACATTCACCGATCCATCGTTAGTTTCCGTCTTCACACGTGACACACGCCGGCGACGTGGTTTGGGTTGTTCCTCAACAGTTGTAACAGTCGGAGCGCCTTCACCAGCTTCGGTCTCCTGTACCGTTACCGCACTCTCTGCTATCGTCGTCATCAGCGCTTCAGCAACACCTGTCGCGCTCACATCCTCCTCAGCACCCGCTGCCGTCGCCATCGTCGCTGCTGGCGCTGCCGCGAACCCGGACGCCTCTCCTTCCGGCGTGCTAACGCGCTCCTCCTCAGCACCCGTTGCCATCGCTGTTGTCGCTGCTGGCGCTGCCACGAACCCAGACGCCTCTCCTTCTGACATTCTGGCATGCTCCTCTTCAGTGCCAGTTGCCGCTGCCATCGTCGCTGCTGGCGCTGCTGCGAACCCGGACGCCTCTCCTTCCGGCGCAAAAACGACCCCGGTTTCAACTGCATACGCAACGACCGAGACCTCAGAAAGCGGATTGGGCATGGCATCGGATGGTCGTTCCGCATGTTCGAGTGACTCCTGAGGCACAAGGTGATACACAATACGGGCGCCTTTCCCGCTGCGGCGGAGCATGCCGCTATTGATTGCCTGCTTGATCAGTGAGCGCAGCTCCTCATTAGTGCGGAAGATGCCAGCCTTGTTGCGCGCCTCACGCAGCAGATCATGGATCTGCGCAAATGTCAGCGGACGACCGGCTGCTGCCACCACATCGCGCAGCATCTGCCATTCAGCCTCTGTAAAGGGGCGCGCTTCCGCACTGCGCGCAACCGTGTCACTAACCGGCGGCTCGACTGACTCAAACGGCTCTGGTGGTTCGACTGGCGTATCGACGATAATCATCTGATCTGCGAGATCAGGCGCTTCTAGCTGCAGATCGCGTTCTGGTTCTTCTTCCAGATCGGGCAGTTCGTCGAACGTTGACGACGTATCGGGCGCCAGCATATCGAAAGAAGCGAGCGCCTCCTGTCGTTCACGCTCGGCTTCCAGGCGGTCGAGCAGTTCCTCGAACATCTCATCTGATGGCGCTTCTTGACCATTTGCCACCTCGTGCAGCGCCTCGTTCATCAGCTCGTCGTCCACGTCACCAGTCAACCCGACGTTCTGTGACGGAGCAACGGACGTTTCGGCGACCTGGGGGCGCGTGGTGCTACCGCGTCGACGACGGCGACGGCGACTCGTCGAGACCGGACGACCATCAATATGTGCATCGACGTTGATCGGCGTTTCAGGTGTGCTGACCGGCGGCTCCTCTTTGAGATCCTGCGCGAATTGCGAGAGTTTGTACGGGTCCTCGCCTGGCAGGAATACTTCGACGATTGTACCGCTGGTGAAGACCTGCACTTTGCCACGCCGTTCCGCTTCGAGTGCAAAATCTTTGAATTTTGCAAACGGTCTGCCGTTCGAGTCGCGGTATTTGCTCTCTTTGAACTCGCCGCCCATCAACTCCTTCATCACCAGTTTGAGCGATCCAAAGGAGCAGACATACCCGCGTTCGCGCGCGAGATGCACCGCCTGCACCAGCATATCGTAGATATCGGGTTCCTCGCGGGCAGGTTCGGGTGCTGGCGATTGTGCACGCTCTGCTGGTTGAGATTCAGCACGCTGACGCGGCGCTGGCGCAGGCTCTTCCACATCAAAGACATCGCGCCCCCGCTCAGCCATGCGAATACGTGGAATGTCGGCTTGCAGCGGTTGCGGCTTTTTGCCCAGCAACTGCTCGTAGAAGATGAACTCATCGGCGCTCTGCGCCAGATGCCCGGAAGCGGCACCGCCTACGCCAATAATGATCACTTCCTTGCCGTGCTGACGAATGGCATTCACCAGCGGAATAAAATCGCGATCACCCGTCGCGAGCACGAATTTGGCGATATTCGGATTAGTATACAGAGTTTTCATCGCGTCGATACAAAGGTTCATATCGACGCTGTTCTTGATAGCGCGTCCCGTGCGGCCCAGATCGCGATCGTAGTAGTACGTCGGTACATACATCGGCTCAATGCCGTTAGCGTACAACGCGCTGGTAACGCGCGGATACCGGTACCAGTCGGCATAGGCGCGCGCGATCACCACCCGGCCCAGGTCCGCGACGCGATCCATAATAATTTCGAAGTTCGGGTTGACGTCGAGCTTGTCGCGAACGCTAACGTAGACATTCTCGAAGTCAATAAACAAAGCGACATCGAGACGCGAATTGTCAGTAGCCATGGGTCGTTCAATCTTCTCCTGATTTGTGAGGTCGGCAAGCATCGACTCCACAAAACAGACGCAAGCCAGGCGCCTTCCACAGCAGGGCGCCAAAACGTTCCATTGCGTCAGGCGCAGACGCGCGACAGCATCGATCGGCGAAGCACCTGTATACAGAGTGTTACGCTTCTGGTTGCAATGCCATCGCGCATCATCTGCTGTTGGAGAGCCAGAGCCTGCGAACGTACGGCAACAATCTGCGGCATCGATAGTACACCAGACTGAGCAGTCATTGCTGAACAACCGCTCGTTCTATCCAAAAGAAAGAACTGCCATAGTCGCTTTTGAAATCATTGCGTCGTTCGAGGAGCCGATCACTTGTCAACGTGCAAACAGATAACCATACTTGAGACAGGCACAGGTATTGGCTTCCAACGCCTGACTCTCCGTTATACTCTAACTATAGCATTGCCGCAACTAAAGCGCAACCGCTCGCGCCGCCCAATGAGGGCGCATGTGTATGAGCCTTGCATTTTGTGACAGGTGCGTCCCAATCAGCGAGAAGATACGGCGCGATAGAGCGCAAGCGCACGCACCCGCCGTTCAGCATGGTCTACAACCGGCGCCGGGTAGTCCCGCCCAATAATCACGCCGCAACGCTGCTGTTCGGCATACGGCATTGTCCAGGGCGCATGAATGTAGCGGTCTGGAACCGCTTCCAGTTCTGGCAGATAACGCCGCACATACGCACCCTTTGGATCGAACGTTTGCCCCTGACTGACAGGATTGAAGATGCGGAAGTAGGGTTGTGCGTCGGTACCGGTTCCTGCGCTCCACTGCCATCCGCCGTTGTTGGCAGCGTGATCGCCATCAACCAGTTGTTGCATGAAATAGTGTTCGCCCCAGCGCCAGTCGATTAGCAGGTCTTTCGTTAGAAACGACGCCACGATCATGCGCGCCCGGTTATGCATCCAGGCTTCCTGGTTTAACTGACGCATTGCAGCATCGACAACCGGGTAGCCAGTGCGTCCTTCTTTCCAGGCATCGAACAGGGCGGGGTCATTTTCCCACTCCAGGGCGTTGTACTGCGGCTTGAACGCGCTGTGCAACACATGCGGATGATGCCAGAGAATCTGGTAGTAGAAGTCCCGCCAGGCAAGTTCGCCGATCCAGGTTTCGATTGACCTGGTGAGCATCGTGGCGCGTTCGGCGTCCTGTTCTTCACCCGCCCGATCGAGGAGGTTCAATGCAGCGCGCAAGGCGGCGCGCGGTGCAACGCAACCGAATCGTAGATAGGGGGACAAACGCGAGGTTGCTGGTTCAGCCAGAAGGTTGCGTCTATCAGCATACCCTGCGATTCCGTAAGTGGCGTGCGGATCGAGGAACGCTGCCAGGCGCGCAGTTCCAGCCGTTTCACCGCCAGCTGGGATCTGCTGTATGACTGACATGTTGGGATCAGGATTATCGGGAATGGGAAGATCCGCCACACCATCGGGAACCGGTTGCAACACCGGCGGCTTGTACGCACGCAACACATCGTCGCGGCGCTGTTCCACCAGCGCGCGCCAGCGCCGCCAGTACGGCGTGTAGACGGTGTACGGTCGTCCGTCATCGGTGCGCACGTCGTCAGGTTCCATAATGACAGCGTCGGCGGCAATGAGCGTTGCGACGTTCAGATCGCGCAGCATTGCCTCAATATGCTGATCGCGCTGGCGCGCAAACGGGGTGTAGTCGCGGTTCCACGAGACACCGACAGCGCCTGTCGCACGCACCAGATCGCGCAGTACATCGGATGGTCGTCCACGTCGCACCACCAGGCGACTGCCGCGCGCGCGCAGGCTGGCGTCGAGGTCGCGCAGCGCTGCGATCATGAACGCCACACGCGCCGCCCCGGTGCGCGGCGCGCGCAGGATGGCGTCATCGAGAATGAACAACGGAATGACTCGCCCGCCACTGCGGGCAGCCGCACCGGAGAGCGCCGGATTGTCGCGCAGGCGCAGGTCGCGGCGAAACCAGTGAATCCACAGCATATACTTACCGTTAGCGCTTCACCCGCATCCTGCTCAGGATGCGCAGGCATCGGCGCCTGCGAACAGTATCCTCACGTAATCATACTGCGGACTTCGAGATTCCTGAAATGCGATTGTTTGGGGTTTTGGCACTCTCATGGCTCCTCAGGCGGCACCAGCGGCTCGACCATCTCGATCAACGCTGGCACATCGTGTTGAACAATCTCCCATATTCTCATCAGATCGAGGTACAAATAATTGTGGGCGATCCAATGGCGCAGGCCAATGATCTGAGACCAGGGGATCTGGGGATGTGCGGCTCCTGTCTCATCAGACACCTTGCGCGCTGCTTCACTAATGTTCTCCAGAGCTTTGGCGATAGCGTGTTGGTGCAGGGAACTCCGCTGGAACTCTTCCCAGGTCAGTCCCTCACTGAACTGACGGACGTCTCGAGAGGCGATCAGCATATCGAGCAAAAGCGATGCGTCACGCCAGATAGATACGCTCCAGATGACTCAGGATGTGTTTGCGGCGAATGTAGTTCCTGCTCTGCTCGACCAGACACCGTTCGACCAGGTCTACCTTGCGACCAAACAGGGACTCCAGTTCGCGGGTCATCTCCAACTGGTGATGAAACCCCCAGCAGGAGTCTGGCTCAAAGGTGACCAACACATCTACATCGCTGTCGGGGCGGAAGTCCTCGCGCAACGCTGAACCAAAGATGGCGAACTCCTTATACGCCAGCGGCGACAAAAGTCGGCAATCGCTTCATGTGGCAGATCAATGCGCAGAGCCATGGCTACACCTCTACTGGCGCAAACATGTGCACCCTTAACAATCCGTCCAACGAACGTGCATTTGTATGAGTTACTGTATACGCAGACGCCATCTGAGCCTTCAGCTAACTTCTGTTTCACCGCAAAGTTGAGATCACGGCGGGGGTCCTCCCTCGCCAGTCTTTGGTCTCGCGCCAGATCCAAATGGCGATACGACCATTGTGCAGCATGCCGCGATAGACCAGTAATGGACCTTACCCTCAACTCGTTCAAGCAAGGACAGCCAACACCCTATCCACCGCGACGATCATCCCCACCAGCAGAAGCGCGTCCGGGTTACGCTTCAGACGGACCTTCAAGCCGTTCACGGCAGGCGGCGATCCCGGCTGCGCTTTCGGGGGAGGGATCGAGGGCGTGCGCGTGCATCAGCGCATCGCGCGCTTCGGCGTAGCGCCCCAGCATGTAGAGCGCCTTGCCGCGATTGAGCCAGTACACCGCTTTCACTGTCGAAACCGGCGCCGCCAGATCGATGGCGCGCTCGAAACACTGGAGCGCTGCTTCCAGACGCCCCAACTCCATCAGCAGCGAACCCTTGTTGTTCCACATACCGGCACTCTCCGGTTCCAGCGCCAACGCCCGGTCGTAGCTGGCGAGCGCCTCATCGAAACGACCGAGGTCAGTCAGCGCCATTGCACGCCAGAGCCAGGCGCTCTGATTGGCGTCCCACGCTGCGATCGCCGCCTCGAAACGCTCCAGAGCCTCCTGGGGACGCCCCTGACGCAGCAAGATCTGCCCCTGATCGCAGAGCATGCGGCTTTCCCGCTCAACGCTTGCACGCTTATCTGCCGCAGCGTGTCCACCTTCAAGCATGTGCGTCACCTGATCACGCAGACGGTCCTCGGTCATCTGCAACCGCCGCTCGTCGTCAACCCATCCGGCATCGGCGATCAGGCGCCGCGCCTGTTCGCAGATCAACAGGGCGGTTTCGAGCGACTCGTAGTTGCCTAACACGCGCGCAACGTCGGCAAGCCAGAAGGCAAACGATACAATCGCACGACGAGCAACGGAACGTTCGCTACTTGCCAGCTCACCAGCACGGGTATAGGCGGCAACTGCTTTAGCGGCATAGGTCTGACTAAGCGTATTACCCTGAACAACCAGACGCGCACACAGATCACCAATTGCAAAGTAATCATTCGCCTGCGGCGGGCGGCGCGAGCGCGCAGCGCGCCCCAGAGCGCGCACCTCCGGGTTCGCGTCATTGGCGAATGCATCAAATGTGCCACTCAGGTCACGGAATACGGTTAGCAGTTGCGCCCATAGACCAATCGGCTCTTCGCGAACATGCTCTGTCAATGTGCGACCAGTCTGAGGCGGGGGTGGAATGTTGGGATCAAGAGGTGCAGTCATACACGCCTCTCTGCGTTACAGATCGTGGGAGAATTGTACACTATTCTTGCTCGTGGTGAAACTGCCGACGTGACAGATTGTTATACGTTGACGTAGCGCAGACGCAACTCAATTGGCAAACCGACGTCGGCGCGAAGCGCTGCTGCTTCTGTGTAATCCAGCCTGGCGAAATGGGTATCGAGCGCAACTCGACCATCACGCAGCAGAATGACGCGATCCAGCGTTTCGTAGCAAAAATCGAGATCATGGCTCACGATTAGGACACTCCGCTGCCGCTGCGCAAGATCGGCGATAAGACGCGCCAGGAGCGCAATGGCGGCATTGTCCAGCCCGGCTGTCGGCTCATCGAGCGCCAGCAGTGGCGTATCCATCGCCAGCACTGCTGCAATCGCAACCAGACGACGGCGGGCAGGCGGCAGGTCATACGGATGTTCATCAATGACATCCCACAGTTCCAGCGCATCGATGGCTGCTTCTGTCAGGGCATCGATGCGGTCAGGCGCAAAGCCCAGATTACGCGGTCCGAAACGAATCTCTTCACGCACGGTGCGGGCGAAGAGTTGATTACGCACATCTTGAAAGACGATCCCGACATGTCGGGCGCAACGCGCCACTGTTGTTGTGCGCGTGTCCACGCCTCCAACCAACACGCGACCGTGCGACGGACGCAGCAAACCGTTCAGATGGCGCATCAGGGTGCTTTTGCCCGCGCCATTCCGACCGACCAGCGCAATGCGTTCGCCGCGTCGCACCGTGAGCGACACGTCATGCAACGCCTCAACGCCATTCGGATATGTGAACCCAACCTTATCGAGCACAACGATTGGATTGGCTTCCGTAGTACGAACTGGCATCGTTGGATTGCGCACGCCTGCGGTATTGTTCGTTGGACGGATTACCGGTGAATCTGCAGCGCCATCCTCATGGGCGATATGTCGTTCATCTACCGTATTATCACACAAACCTTCAACCAGATCGGCGAGTGTGATCGGCAGCGGACGCTCTGGCGGCCAGCGACCTTCAGTGCGCGCACGAGCAGCAATCCGTGTCGGTCGAGGCCACCCGATATCAACCTCGCACAGGCGTGGATCGGTCAACACGTCAACCGGTGCACCGTCAGCAATGATCGTCCCCTGATCCAGCGCCACCACCCGATCCGCCACGTCGGCAACCCATTCAAGGCGATGCTCAGCCACCAGAATCGTGATGCCCTGCTGAGCCAGCGAACGAAGCACGGCGCTCAATTCCATCATCGCGGGCGGGTCGAGCTGCATCGTTGGTTCATCGAGCACTAGAACCGGCGGACGCATCGCCAGCGCGGCGGCAATAACCATGCGCTGCTGTTGACCGCCGGAGAGCGCATAGGGTGAACGATCGCGCAACTGCTCAATACCAAGCGCGCGGAGCGCCCATTCAACACGCTCGATCATCTCGAGGCGCGGCACTCCCAGGTTTTCCAGACCAAACCCTACCTCATCATACACGGTGAACCGCGCGCCGGATATCTGACTGAAGGCATTACTGCCAACCAGCGCGACATGGCGTACCAGTTCGGCGATCGGGTGATCGGCAATCGACACGCCATCAACGATCACATCACCGCTGAGCCGCCCTCGAAAGAAATGCGGCACAAACCCGGCACATAGCGCACAGAGCGTGCTTTTGCCTGCCCCTGCCTTGCCGATGATTGCACAGATCTGACCGGCAGGCACAGCCAGTGTGACTGCGCGCAGGGCCGGTCGGGAAGCGCCAGCATAGGTAAACGTGGCGTCGCGCAGCATGATGATCGGATCTGATGGAGAGAAGTTTGGCATACACGAATCTGTTGCAGCAACTATCACATCGAACGCTACTGCACTATCTCACAACGCACATAGATCACCATGCGGTCTTCGCGAAACGCCTCGCACCAACCAGGCGTATTCGACAACAGGCGCGCCAGAGCTTCCTGATTATGGAGATCGAGAAGCAGATGCGAAATATCCCAGCGGTTGATCACATCGAGGCTCTGACGATCACCGCGTGCAATTGCAAAGTACTCCTCCCAGACTTTTGCGGGAAACAATTCAACCCGCAGATCGGCAAAGACCTGCTTTTCCGGCAACCTCCAGATAGTGTAACTGGAAAATGACATATCCGTCCAGAAGCGACCGGGAAAACTACGCTGCGCCAGCCACTCTGACGCAGCGACCGGTGTGTTGCTGTCAAGGAGCAAGCGATACGGACCAGCAGTTGCAAAGTTTGCTTCTGCCGCAGGACCCAGATAGCGAATGGGCATAAACCAGGGCAACGTGGTGATGACCAGAACGATCAAACCTGCGACAATGCTCATCGTTGCTATAGGCGACACTGACAAACGTTTGCGCACCGGTACAAGCACGGCAATACGCTCTGCCAGGAGTGGTGTCAGAAACAGTGCAAACCACATCACGTAGCGGATGCCATCAAAGCAGAGCCAGGACAGTCCGCAATACCAGAGCAGATCACTGCCGGATGGACGACGCCTGCCCACTGCCATGAGCGTTGCTATCAGTAACACCAGAAAGAAAAACCAGAAGCCAGCATTCCGCAGATCGAGATTGGCCACCGGCGGTTGCCATTCAATGAACCACCGTTGCAGCGACTCGTTTGCAAGCATCATGCGCACATAGTTATAAATATCCCAGCCCAGCGGATTGAGCAGGGTTGCCGTGATTACTGACAACAAGGTCACGGTCAGCATACGCACCTGCTCCCGGCGCGGGCGATCAATATCGTTACGCAGCGTATCAAGCAGCGTCCCCAGCCAAGACAAACCTATCAGCGCTGGCGCAAGCACGAATGAACCATGCATGTTGACCCAGAGGAGTGTAAGTGCGGGCAGAGCCATTAACCAGCGACTACTCAGGCGACCAGCCAGATATTCTCCTAGAATGACAATGGATGCACTCCCCGGTAGCAATGCCAGCGTTTGTGGGCGCAGCGTCCAGTTGCCCCATCCAGCCATCATTGCACAGAACAGCGCAAGACCGACGGCCATGCCGTTCATACTGCGACGCAAGGCATGCCACGCAACCAATCCATAACTTATAACAACGGCGAGGGTGCGACTGAGGGAGAGCAACGGCTCACGCCCTAACTGATAGAGCGCATACAGGAGTATTTCACTCAACCAGCTCTGATAGACATACGGGGTATCTGCGGGCAGCGAGTACGCCCAGCGATTTGTCGTCAGCAAGGAGCGTTCTTCGACCATTGTGCGCCCTGCAGCCATATGCCACCAGAGATCATTGGCAGGCAGTGGCGCCAGACTCAGAAAAAGCCAGATCAATCCCAACGATGCCAGTATCCAAATATGATCCAGACTCAGACGCAAACCGAATATGCGTTGCCATAACCGCCCGTGTTCAAACAGCAATCCCATAGACAGTCATCCCAAAACCGCTGCAACCACACGCCACACCACAAGCGTTCCCAGCATCCCCAGCAGCACCATCCGTGAAATGCGTTCCACTGGCGGATCGGGAATATCACGGATCCAGGTCTTGGGTCCGGGAGCATTGAACGCGCGCGACTCGATGGCGATTGCACGTTCCTCTGCTTCGATTAGTGCGCCGACGATTAATGGACTGACCAGCGGAACAACCCCGCGGATGCGTTGCAGCATACTGCCCTCGGTTTCCAGCCCACGCGCCCGCTGCGCTTCAGCCACACCCACGGCGCGCTCGATAATCGCCGGAATAAGTTGCAGCGCCACCAGCAAGATATACCCGACCGAACGCGGCATGCCACTTTGCGTGAGTGCCTGTACCAGCACACCCGGATGCGTGGTTTGGAATAACAACAACGGCGCCCCGACGACAATCAGCAGCCGACTACCGGTATTGAGTGCAAACTCAAGCCCGGCGCGACGAAACAGCAGCGGCCCGACCGCAACCGTCGTCGGATCGGGACTGGGAAAGAATAACCCCTGAACCAGCACGAGCGAGATTAGCACCGGCAGCAACGTCTTCAGCAGGACCTCCAGGAATCGCCACCCAACCGCCGATGCGAACGCCAGGGGAAGTAGGGTTCCAATCAGTAGTGCAATCCCTGTCAGCGGCGCGGGAAGCAGGAACGTTGCACCAACCAAGAGCACTACGCCGGTTCCTTTCGTCAGCGGGTTCCGGCGCTGGAGAAAACCGGCGCGATCAATGAAAAGACCGGTGCGGTGCATGGAATCGAAAACTACTGTTGCGGGATATTGCTGAATCGTGCCAGCAACCGTTTGGGCAACGCGCTGATGATTGCCCACACGACAAGGTACGTGATAGTTTTGTCAAGCGGATCGGAAACAGCGCCCTGGGCAAACGACGCACCCAGCACACTTGCACCAAGGCTCTGGAACATGGCTACCAGCACATCCGTGCCCCCGCCAGTCACACCGCCAAACACATATGTTGCAATCGGCGCCGAGATCGCCGCTGCCACAATTCCGGTCAGCACCCCGAAGAGCGCCATTTTCCACCATGACTGCGCAGCGCCATACTGCCCGGCATACCCGGCGATCAAGCCGATCACTGCTGCAACCGCGGCAAATGGCAATGCAGCTGGTGCCAGCGTCAATCCCCAAATAATATTGGCGAGCAAACCGGTGATTGCTCCCGCAAGCGGTCCCAGCAGAATCCCCACTAGTACGGTGCCGATCGAATCGAGATAGATCGGCAGCTTCAGAACACTCTGCACCAGCTGGCCCAATGCTACGTTAATCGCAATCGCAATCGGGATCAATGCTAGCGCAGTGCTGCTCAATCCGCCACGCCGCGATGTTGTTGAGGTAGCCATTGTCTCCTCACTTTGTTTCAAATGCTGCTTATTTTCACGCCGTGCCATAGGGTGTGTTGTCAATCTGACACTAAAACAGTATAGCACATCGCTTTCAAGCGTCAACTGACCATGCATGCGCAGATTTCCTGCAATACTGTGATGGCGCCACCGACGAATGCATCTTTGAGCAACTGTTCACATCTGGGTAACACACACTCCTGGACGCGGGGGCGACCCGCCCTCGCCGCGTTTACGATAAGATGCCCCTGCTCCCCGAAGAGGTGCGAACGCTTACACGCAGTAACAAGGTCATCTCTTTGCAGCGGCGTAGTGGACGCAACGCGCGATTGATGGAAAACTCCGTGCACCTGGCATCTCAGCGGCTTGTTTTTGCAGAGGGATCACCCTTCTGGCGCCTATTGAACCTGTGCTATGATGGGCGGCATATCATACTGGTTCCATTACATACCGAGAAGTCGGCTCTATTCGTCCAGGGAGGTTGGGAAGGTCACGAGCCAAAGCAGTGCATCGATATTTTTTGCGCCACTGCTGCGTGCCGAAGGGTCCGAGATCACGATCAGCGATACGCTCGATTTGCACCTTGACTGTGAACGTATGCACTCCTATAGCCCTATCGTTCAGGTCTACACTATGGCGACGATCACGCAAAAGGGGCTTCTGGATGCGATCGCAAGCGGGGTCGGATTCGCCGGATGGCAAGGCGGTATGGCTGACACATTCTGCCAGAGCTTCTATTGTAGAAGCAGAAAAGATCGCTGCGTTGAATGGCAAGGCGGTATGGCTGACACATTCCGCCGGAGCACCGACCGTCAGTTCATTGGTCGGCGGTCAGTAGGTCGCGCACCCTGGCAATATCATCTATATGGTGAACATCACTAACTCCAGTTACCCTATTACTTCCGGATTGAACGATTTTCGCATGCACTCCAAGCAGCACTACATGCACGTCGATCCGGCAACCATGTGCTGAACGACAACGTTCAGCGGTGGGCACTGCCCCTGGATCGCAGGCGTGGTCATGCTAGTGGTCTGAACAAAGATATGGGGGATAAGGTCGTGTCGCGTACCGCTCACTCGGTCACGTGACACGCAATTTCGACGTACTTGAAGCGCGCGAACTGGTGCGGCGTGGTATGCTCTGGGCAAGCCAGGTTACAGATTGAATGCGAGGAGTCATCATGATGATCGCTCCTGTCTGCGTTGGCATCATCGGCTGTGGGAATATTAGCGGCATCTATCTGGAAAACAGCAAAATCTTCGACGCGATCAATGTTGTTGCGGTCGCGGACATCGACCCGGATCGGGCACAGGATCGCGCAACACAGTACGGGATCCCGAAAGCGTGCAGCGTTGAGGAATTGCTCGCCGATCTCGACATCGATCTGGTCATCAACCTGACCACACCTGACGCCCACGGACCTGTGGCGCAGGCGGCTCTGAACGCCGGCAAGCATGTCTACAACGAAAAACCGCTTGCCGTCACGCGCGACGAAGCCTGCGCGCTGATCGATCTCGCTGCGCAGAAAGGCTTGCGTGTCGGGTGCGCTCCCGATACGTTCCTCGGCGGTGGATTGCAAACCTGTCGCAAGTTGATCGACGATGGCTGGATTGGAGAGCCAGTCGGAGCAACTGCGTTCATGATGAGTCGTGGTCCCGAAAGCTGGCACTCAAACCCGACCTTCTTCTACCAGCCTGGCGGCGGTCCGATGTTCGATATGGGTCCCTACTACCTTACTGCCCTATGCGTGTTGCTTGGTCCAGTGCAGCGTGTGACCGGATCGGCGCGCATTTCCTTCGCTGAACGAACAATCACCAATGAGTACAACTATGGCGAAAAGATCCAGGTCAACACTCCCACGTATGTCGTTGGTACACTCGATTTTGCTTCTGGCGTGATCGCAACAATCATTACCAGTTTCGATGTCTGGGCATCGCAACTACCACGCATCGAGATCTACGGTTCGCACGGCACACTGAGCGTACCAGATCCGAACACCTTCGACGGACCGGTGTGGTTGCGCCGGGCAGGTGCACGTGAATGGTCATCCATCCCGCTGACGCACGGTTTCACTCGCAACAGTCGCGGTATCGGCGTAGCTGATATGGCAACTGCAATCCGTTTGGGTCGACCACACCGTGCCTCCAGTGAACTGGCGTACCACGTGCTCGACATTATGCACGCCATTCACGAAGCCTCTCGTGAGGGGCGTCACATCACCCTGCATAGCACGATGACCCGTCCGGCGCCGCTGCCGATCGGTCTTGGCGAACGGGGCATAGACGCATAGAGGAGAAGCCTATGATCGACGTTGTCTCGATGGGTGAACTGCTGGTGGAGTTTGTGGCGATCGTCCCAAATATGCCGCTCGCCGACGTGCCTGGCCTTATCAAGGCATCCGGCGGTGCTCCCACGAATGTTGCCGTCGGTCTGCAACGCTGGAACTCCAGGCGCGCTGCGTCGGCAAGGTCGGTGACGATCCGTTTGGCATGATGTATCTGCGCGACAGCCTGGCGCGCGAAGGGGTCGATACGCGCTTCCTGCTGGTCGACTGCACCGTGCGCACGACCGCTGTCTTTGCTGCGGTATGGGACGATGGACGCAAGGATCTCTGCTTCTACCGCAGCCCCGGCGCCGATATGCTCCTCTCGCCGAATGAGATCGACGAGCGCATATTCGACGGCGCGCGCTGCTTCCACTTCGGTTCGATCAGGTTCATTGACGAACCATGTGCCTCAGCGCAGCGTCGCACGCTCGACATTGCCTGCGCGCAGGTTGATGATCACCTGTGATCCTAACTATCGCCCAGCTCTCTGGTGCAATGCCAGCGTTGCACGCAGCGTCATCCAGGGACATACTCCAGTATTGCCATCTTGCCAAAATTAGTAAAAGAGGAGTAGGAAATCGCGACCGGCACGCGCGACCCTGATGCTGGAATTGCAGCAGTGCTGGCACGCGGCGTCGAACTGCTCGTGATCACATGGAGATTACGCGGCGCCATTGCGACCAATGGCGACTACCGTATCGAACTGGACCCACCAACAGTGCCGGTCGTGGAGACGACTGGCATAGGTTCCATAGCGGCAATGATCACACACCTACTGCCAGAACGTAAACGTCTTGGATCGGTGACGCGAGTTGATTGCGACATCGTGCGTGAGGCATCAACATCCGCCAATGCTGTCGGCGCGTTGACCTGCACCAAACCAGGGACGATCCCCGCATTGCTGACGCACGCCGAAGTCGAACAGTCCATGGCGCGGCAGGGGGAAGGTTGAACGTTGCACGTGAAGACGGTGCAGCGCAACGTCTCTTCTATATGCCAGCAATGCCTAGCCGCTGTGCATCGGCGCGCAATCCTTCAATAACATGCCCAATGACCTCATCAAGCGGCATACCGAGCGCTTCCGCATTGTGAACGATCTCATCACGGCTCACGGCACGCGCGAATGCTTTGTCCTTCATCTTTTTCCGCACCGCTGTCACGTCCACCTCAAACACACTCTTCGTCGGACGAACGAGCGCAACCGCAACCACGAAACTCGACAGTTCATCAACCGCCGCCAGCGTCTTCTCCAGCAGCGTTTCGCGCCCGACACCGCTATAATTCGCGTGCGACAGAATAGCGCGACACACCTCTAGTGACCAGCCATTCAGACGCAAATACGTGACACCGACGAACGGATGCATCTGCAACGGCGGCTCGGTAACCTGCCCAGACAGGATGGCTTCAGACGCTGCAGTTGTACGCTCACCAGGCGGGGGCATCTGCGGATAGCGCTCGAAATCTATATCGTGCAGCAGCCCGATCGCCCCCCACAGATCGGGATCGCCGCCGCTGAGATGCGCAAAGTGACGCATCGACGCAGCAACGGCATAACAGTGCTTCCGCAGTTGTTCCCCTTGCACCCACTCATGCAGGATTGCTAATGCGCGATCAGTGTACGTCACACGTCCCTCCATTCCGACGAATTGGCAGGCTCCAGCATATGCACCAGTCTAGCTTACGCAATGTCGGTACCAGAAAGTCAATACACTTTGCTCATCGGCATCGCCGCGTGTTACAGAGCCGAACACGCACACATCCCGCGCACCGTGCTTTGCCGCAAGCGTCAGAATCTCAACGCACTTTTCTCTGACAGTTCCGCCAGCGTCGTTGCCATTACCGCCTTCCCATTATTCTCCACACCACACGTATTACTGCTCGTATCAATTCAATCGTTCTCAGTTCTCAGTTCTTGGTTCTCGGTTCTTGGTTCTCAGTTCTCCTCCATGCCCGCTCCCGCACCCGCCACGCATGGTATAACACAATACTCCCAGCGACGGCGACGTTCAGCGACGCAATCTGCCCGCGCATCGGCAGCCGGACGAGAAAATCACAGCGTTCACGTGTCAGACGCGCCAGCCCTGAACCTTCCGCGCCAAGCACCAGCGCCAGCGGCAGATCAAGATCGACCCGATCATACTCATATGCGCGTTCGTCATCCTCAACCCCCACAACCCACACGCCAGCGTGCTGAATCTGCTCAATTGTTGCAGCCAGATTCGTGACAATCGCAATCCGCAGATGTTCAACGGCACCGGACGACGCATTCACCACTGCTGGCGTCACTTCTGCCGCGCGTCTGCCAGGCATCACCACCCCATGTACGCCGACAACCTCGGCAGTACGCAGTAATGTGCCGACATTCTGCGGGTCCTGAAGATGATCGAGCAACAGCAGGAACGCCGGTTCACCGCGTTCCTCTGCGAGCGCCAGGCAGTCGTTGAGATCTACATACGGATAATCACTGCACTCCAGCGCCACACCCTGGTGATTCGCATCACGCAACCGCCGGTCGAGTTCGCGTCGGTCAATGCGCTCAACTGGCACGCCTGCTTCCCCGGCAATTCGGACGATGTCGCCGAGCGTGCCGGTTTCCTGCGCACCTGCTGAAACCAGCAAGCGTTGAAACGTGCGTCGTCGGGCGCGCAATGCTTCGCGCACCGCATTGCGACCGTAGAGCAGATCGGGCATGTCGGAAGGCTCCAATGCTACAGACCGAGCGCACTCTTGATGCGTCCGAGGAAACCTTCATCGCGCTGGCCACCGATCGGTTCCTTTTCGAGCAAGCGCGCGAGTTCCTCAAACAACCTGCGCTGTTGATCGGTCAGATTCGTGGGGATGACGACTCGCACCACAACGATCTGGTCGCCGCGCCCACTACCGCGCAGGAACGGTACGCCCTTGCCACGAATGCGGAAGACGGCGCCGCTCTGCACGCCGGGCGGAATGCGCAGATACTCTATACCATCAATAGTCGGCACTTCAACCTCGACGCCCAGCGCCGCCTGCGCTACATTGAGCGGCAATTCAAGGATGATGTCGTTGCCCTCACGGATAAAGTATGGATGCGGTTGCACGTCGATCACGACATACAGATTGCCGTGTGGTCCGCCGCGTGGACCGGCATCCCCCTCACCGCTGATCCGGATCTGTGATGAGTTATCAACGCCAGGCGGAACACGCACCGTGATCTTGCGCGTCTGACGCACCCGCCCTTCGCCGCGGCACTCGCGACACGGAATTGCAATCACTGTGCCCTCGCCGCGGCACACATCACAGGTTGTCACCGTCACCATATTGAAGAGCGGCGCGCGCTGGCGAATTTCACCAAGACCGCCGCACTTTGGACAGCGCACCGGTTCGGTACCCGGCTCAGCCCCGCTGCCACGACACGCCGGACAGGTCTCTAACCGACGGAAATCGATCGTCTTTTCAACGCCGAAAACCGCCTCTTCAAACGAGATCGACAGCGTGTAGCGCAGATCGGCACCGCGCTGCAGACCGCGCTGCGATCCCCGCATCGTCCCGCCGAAGAAAGTTTCGAAGATCGAACTGAACGGGTCCGCACTGGAGAACGGATCAAATCCCGGCGCTGCCGTGGGACCGGCGTGACCGAAGCGATCATACATAGACCGTTTCTCCGGGTCGGACAGCACCTCATACGCCTCGTTGATCTCCTTGAATTTCGCCTCCGCGTCCGGCGCTTTATTGACATCAGGGTGATACTGGCGCGCCAGACGACGGAACGCCTTCTTGATCTCATCCTGCGAGGCGTTGCGCTGAACGCCCAACACTTCATAGTAATCGCGCTTCACTGCCATATGCCGCCTCAGCAACGCTCAAGAGGTAATGTTCTGAGCATTCAATGTGCACGACCCGCTTCCTCGTCCCGATCACTGCGCGCAGCAGTGATTTGCACCAGTTGCTGCAGCGCAACCGTATGTTTTGCCATCCGATTGCGTATCTCATTATTGTCGTCACCCTTGATCGCCAGGCGCACAGCTATGATCCGTTCCTGAATATGGACACGCACTGTCTCGTCCAATGTCTCGCTGGCTTCGCACAATCCACGCTCAGCATTGTAGACAACGCCATCTGCGGCGTTGCGCGCTGCGATCAGGTCCACGACGCTACCGAAATCCTCTTTGGCATATTGATCCGCCTCTGCAATCATCCGCTGAATCTCGTTCTCTGGAAAGACCAGACGATAATGTGCTGCGCAACCCTCGTTCGCTTATCGATTGCCGAGACATTCAGAATGCCGTCTGGATCAATATCGGACGTAATCTCAATCCGAGATACGCCACGCGGCGCTGACGGGATGCCATCGAGCACGAAGCGACCGAGGGATTTACTGGCGCGCTCGCCCTGCAGCACATATTGACGCTGCCCTGATTATTTGAAGCCGTTGAGAAAACCTGACTCTTGCGAGTTGGAATAGTCGTATTGCGCTTGATCAGCGGCGTCATGACGCTGCCGGGCGTTTCGATGCCGAGTGTCAGCGGCGTCACATCGAGCAGCACCACGTTTCCGATCTCCCCCGCCAGAACGCCTGCCCAAATTGCGGCGCCAACTGCCACGACCTCGTTCGGATTCGTACTTTGATGCGGCTCACGGTTGAAGAAACGCCGCACCATCTCCTGCACTGCTGGCATCTGCGTCTGCCCTACCTCCAACGCCACCACATCAATGTCGTTGGGACGCATCCCAGCATCAACAGGCGCCTGACGCATAGGACCGACTGTGCGCTCGATCAGATCAACCGTCAACCGCTCCAGGCAAGCGCGGGTGAGCATCAGGTTCAAATACCGCGGACCATAGGCGTCAGCGGTGATGAACGGCAGACTGACGCTGGTTTGCAGCACGGTTGAGAGTTCCTGCTTGGCTTTTTCGGCGGACTCCTTCAGGCGTTGCGGCGCCGTCCGATCAGTATGCAGATTGAACTCAGTCTCCATCCAATCTATGATTTGCTGATCGAAATCATCGCCGCCCAGGTGAGTATTGCCGTTCGTTGCCCTTACCTCGAAGACACCGTCGCCAGGTTCAAGAATCGAAACATTGAACGTCTCGCTGCCGAGATCGTACACTACGAAATAATGATACCTGTTCTGATCGAGAGTGTACGCAAGTGCCAGAGCAGTCGGCTCATTAATGCGCACCACACCCGGCTCGACGATTTGACCGGCGTCGCGCGTTGCCTGATGTTGTCTATCGGTAAAGCAGGCAGAAACCGCAATAACCGCCTGCGTCACTGGTTCGCCAGGGTACACCTCAGTGTCAGCTTCGAGTTTTTGCAGTACAAACGACGAGATCTCCTGCGGGCTATGGTCACGCCCAGCCAGATGCACCCAGGCATCGCCGTTTGGCGTCTCCACCAGGCGATACGGCATTAGTGACCTGCTCCTCCATACCGCCAGGTCGGACAGTTTGCATCCAAGTGGATCGCGTTAGTATACCTCGGGTCGATTGCTGCCTAATGCCCGGCAACCTGCCCGACCAAGCGTTCCCTTGCCTTATTGATCGCCAACCCCGAAGGAGTAAGGCGGCTTCCCTCGACATTGGCAATAACCACCGGTTCGCCGCCTGCCATCGTCGCGACGACAGAGCTAGTCGTGCCAAGGTCGATGCCAAATATTATTTACTCATGCGGCGTCTCTGAGTCTGACGATTGCTTCTTCCCCTGGCTGACCTTCACCATCGCCGGGCGCAACACGCGATCATGCAGCAGATAACCGTGCTGCAACTCGGCAATCACTTTGCCATCCTCACCGTCCTCTGAGGGCTCATAAATAATTGCCTCATGCCGGTTTGGATCAAATGGCTCCCCCACCGTCTGCATGCGGGAAACCCCCTCGCTTTCGAGAATCGCCTGCAACTTCTGCGGAATAAGCTTAAACCCACTATACCAGGGGGTTTCAGCAACCTCGGGCGTAACACCTGCCATCGCCCGTTCGAGGTCATCCATCACTGGCAGCAGCTTAAGGATCAGCGCGGCGCTAGCGCTGCGGATCAACTCAGCACGCTCCTGGTCGGTGCGCCGCTTGAAGTTTTTATAATCCGCCACTGCACGCAACCAGTTGTCGCGCAGTTCGGCATTTTCACGCTCTAGTTCAGCAATCCGCGCCTGTAACGCCTCGACGCTCGGAGGCGCAGCACTCTCTTCGATGGGAGCTGCAGTTGTCGTCGCCTCCTGACCGTCAGTCGTCGTTTCAGGCTGCTCTTCGTGCGGTATTGGTTGCAATTGTTCCGACATGCGGATCAACCTCCCCTCACAGGGCTGATAATCATGATCATGGTTCACCACTCAAGCGGTTTGCACCCTCGATGCCGTAGAGTTCCGCCAGCAGATCACTCATCACTGCCGAGATATAGCGCACTGCCGATATGGCACGCGGGTACGCCATACGTGTCGGACCGATCACACCGAGCACGCCGACAATTTCGCCACCGCCATAGCGTGAGAGCACGACACTATACTCACGCATTTCATCATAACTATGTTCGCCGCCGATCACCACCTGAACACCGCTGCTGGAGAGCGCACGCGGTATCAGCGTCCCAAGCGCCCGACCGCTCTGCAGGATCTCGACCATCCGACGCACCCGCTCGACACGCGAGAACTCAGGCTGGTTCAGGATTTCAATCAAGCCATCGCTGTGAATATCGCTGCTGATATGCTCGTTGAACTGATGCATCGCTTTCACGACCAGATCGAGCACCTGACAGACGAGTGCGTTGCCGCCGGGCGGTTCCTGCGCCCGTTCCTGCTTCAACACCTCCTCGATCCGCTCGACCGGCGCGTCACAGCAACGCTCATTGATCTGCGCAGCACAGCGACTCAACTCCTCCTGCGTCATTGCCATATCGAGCGTTAGCGTTTGTTGCCGGATTGTGCCATCGTGCAGCACCAGCACCATGAGCGCCGTTGTATCGTGGATCGAGATCAACTCCAGATGCTTCAGGCGCGCCTGTTGCGCACGCGGCGGCGTCACAACCGATGCGTTCTGGGCGGTGCGCGCCAGCACCGCACCCGCCAGCTGGATCCACTGGTCGAGCTCGCTGCGCACCTGATAGAACTGGTGACGGATCGTGCGTTGCTCCGTCACCGAAAGCGGCGTGCGATCCATCAGGTTCTCGACAAAATAGCGGTATCCTGCATCAGTCGGTACGCGCCCGGCCGATGTGTGCAGATGTGTCAGATATCCGAGATCCTCCAGCGCCGCCAGCTCGTTTCGCACGGTTGCAGGCGATACATTGAGCCTGTATTTGCGCACCAGCAGTTCCGAGGCTACCGGCTGCGAACTCTCAATGAACTCCTGGATCGCCAGTTTCAGGATCAGCCGGCGGCGATCGGTTAGATCGGTCGTCATAGACTGTTCCTCTGGCACGTCATATGCGGCAGAAGCCCGTGCGCGCCCGCCTGTCACCGCCAGGAAGGGATCTGGCGTCCCTTTGAGAGTCGCTCCTGACCGCTGAGTCACGCATCCCTTTCCACACTTCTGTGCTGCTTCTCAGCCTTTTAGCACTCTCAATCATCGAGTGCTAGCATCGCGGGCTAAACGATTGGCGTGCCTTCGCACGCCATCGCGCGTTGTATTGTATCATACTTCCTGCTCGCTCTGCAACGATTGATCGAAAGGTAAATGTTCACATTTCTCTTGGGAGCGAGGGCATATCGCTCTCGTAGACGCGACGAAAGCGGAACACTCTTGTTCCCAGGCGCGTATGTTACCCCCTGTGTAAACAGTTACATTAAAAGGAGAAATGCGCTTGGAGTCGCTCATTGTCATTCTTGCCGCCGCAATTGCGGTGTACGTCGTTTTCAAGATCGTGACCGGCATTCTTCGCTTCATTATCTCCCTGGCAATCATTGGTGCCGTCGTCTTTCTGCTGATACAGTTTCTCTCCTGAACGAACAGTGACAGAATTGCACGTCATCTGCAAGGCTGATATAATAACAACCGCGATGGAGACGACTCAGGGGGAAACCGACAATTAGTGAGCTACCGGTCGGTGCTAGGCAGTTGCGGCTCATACGCTAAGCTCCTTCTGACTCCCACAGGCAAAGGCCGCCTGCCCTGACCAGCGTTGGAAGCGCCCGTTATTGCGCATTCATTGTGGCTGCATCTATACAGATGCGGCGAATGTATGAAGGTAGCGCTACGGGATGGAAAACTCCTCGTCCTTCGCGGACGCGGGGTTTTTTATTGAACGATGGTCGTATGCAACAACGCCTGGCAAATGCTGCACTGATGGCGCTTTATAGCATCGCCCACACGGCGCGCGATCTGATCTGGAGCGTCGCGCGTCCTTCGCTCCTTGGCGTGCGTGCGCTTGTCCTGCGTAACAGTGAAGTGCTGCTCGTGCGCCATCGTAGCGGCGCCACGCCATGGAGATTGCCCGGCGGCGCGGTCGATCCACATGAGCGGCTGGAAGAGGCAGCACGGCGCGAGATCTATGAGGAATCAGGCGTGCCTGCCGAATTTCGGCGCGTCCTCGGAGTGTACGACGCCTTTCGCTTTACTTTCGTTAACTACATCGTCGTCTTTGTCTTCGAGGCGCAGGGTAATCCGGCTGCACCACGTTCAATCGAGATAGCTGAAGCACGCTTTTTTCCGCTTGATGCCCTGCCCGACGGTATCGATCCCGGGTCGCGCCGCCGGATCGAGGAATATCGTTCAGGCGCAGCCGGGATTTCAGCACTGTGGTAGGATACGATACACTGTGTACGTCGATCTGGAGTGATTATGCCTGCATACACGCCTATTCTGGCAACACTCGGCTACGTCATGTCGCCCGATGGTGCATCGGTGCTGATGGTGCATCGTAACGCCCGCCCGGATGATGTCCATTATGGTAAGTACAACGGTCTGGGCGGCAAACTGCATTCCCACGAGGATGTTGTGAGTGGCATGAAACGCGAGATCCGCGAGGAAGCTGGCATTGAGGCGGAAGACCTGGTGCTGCGCGGCGTTCTTAACTGGCCCGGATTTGGCAAGAATGAAGAGGACTGGTTCGCCTTTGTCTTTCGCATCGACCGCTGGAGCGGAACACCGTTCACCAGCAATCCCGAAGGCGACCTGGAGTGGGTGCCGGTTGCGCGCCTGCACGAACTCAACCTGTGGGACAATGATCGCCTGTGGATCGATATGGTCTTTGCGCGTGATCATCGGACATTCTTCGGCGTCGCACCCTACAAGAACGGCAAAATGGTGTCGTGGAGCTATGTACTGCTCTGAAAGGAATCGCCAATGCTGGACATTCGACTGATCCGTGAGCAACCCGATCTGGTCAAAGCGGCGCTTGGACGGACTGGCGTCGATCCGGCGCAGGTCGACACAGTGCTGATATACGACGAGCAACGCCGCACGCTGCTGCGTGAAGTGGAGCAACTGAAAGCGTTGCGGAACGCAGTCTCGAAAGAGATCGGTAAAATGAGCGATGCTGCCGCACGCGAAGCGAAGATTGCCGAAATGCGCGCCGTTGGTGATCGCATTGCCGAACTGGACCGGGAACTTGCAGCGGTTGAAGAACAGCAGCACGCTGCGCTCATGGAACTGCGCAACCTGCCACACCCCTCTGTTCCTGATGGACCCGACGAAACGCACAACGTGGTGATTGCGCAGGAAGGCGAACCACGTACCTTCGATTTCACTCCCAAACCACACTGGGAATTGGGTGAGACGCTCGATATCATCGACTTCGAGCGAGGCGTCAAACTGTCGGGATCGCGCTTCTACGTGCTTAAGGGTCTGGGCGCCCGCCTGCAACGCGCTCTCATCCAGTGGATGCTCGATCTCCACATTCAACAGGGATACTACGAGGTTTATACGCCGTTTGTGGTGAAAGAGCAGTGCATGTGGGGAGCGCGTCAGTTGCCCAAGTTTCGCGACAACCTCTACCGCGACGTGGAAGATGACCTGTGGCTGGTGCCAACTGCTGAGGTGCCGATAACCAATCTGCACCGCGATGAAATCCTCGACGCTGACCAGCTGCCATTGCGCTATTGTGCATATACCCCCTGCTTTCGTCGTGAAAAGATGAGCGCCGGGCGTGACGTACGCGGTATTAAGCGCGGGCATCAATTCGACAAGGTCGAAATGTACATGTTCGTTCGCCCAGAGACCAGTTACGATGAACTTGAAAAACTGCGCGCTGACGCCGAGGAAACCTGTCGCCTTTTGGGATTGCCCTTTCGCACCAAAGAACTCTGCACCGGCGACCTGGGTTTTGCCGCCACCCGCACCTACGACATTGAAGTCTGGGCGCCGGGACAGGGCGAGTGGCTTGAAGTCAGTTCATGTTCAAACGTCGAAGCTTTTCAGGCGCGTGCAGCGAATATCCGCTACCGTCCGGAACCTGGCGCGCGTCCCGAATATGTTCACACGCTGAATGGCTCAGGATTGGGCTTGCCACGCACCCTCATCGCCATTCTCGAAAACTATCAACAGGCGGACGGCAGCGTCGTCATCCCCGAGGTGCTGCGCCCGTACATGGGTGGCATCGATGTCATTCGCCGGTCATAACAGGGTTGCGTAAAGCGAACAGGTGTGCTATTATTTCAACACGAATATCGCCTGTTGTACGCGATGATCTGCTCGTGATCACGCTATCAGCAAGGTGCAAAAGGCGAAAGATGCGAAGATTGTCAGGCAATTTTCGGTGATGCGGCATGCAACGCACTGCCGAGACGCCGGGAGCGCAGAGCGAAAAGAAACAACTCCGCTGCACCTCTGCAGTGCAACACGCAACGCAATGAGCTGCAGAGACGTCAAGAGCGCAGAGCAAAAACATGACCTCTGTTCTCTGCATCCCGGCAGTGATCCCACACGACGTAAAGGCATCGCTCCGGGCAGGCTGGACAGAGAACGTTGCTGGCAGCAGGAGGATCACAGTGACACGTGTTGAAGAAAAGGTGCGACGCGGTTTCGATCTGGTACGGCGCGCAGGAGACGATAGTGACCTGCTCGGTGCGGCGCTCCTAGCGTTCCACAGCGCCCTGTCCGATCACCTGGACGCCGAACTGCGCCGCAGCCCCTTGTTGAGCGATGCCGAGCGCAAGGCAATAGACGAAGGAACCCTGGGATGGGCGACGCGCGCAATGCTAGCGCAGCGCGCCGGGCTGCTCACTGAAAAGCAGCGTGATTGCGTGCTCGAAATCAACCGGGTACGCGCCGGTTTTGCCCGTGGTGAAGGTTTTGCAGGCAGCGCGCGAAGCGTCGCCGCCTATGGCGAATTTGTTGCCGACCTGTGCGGGCTGACGCAGATCTACGCATCACCGTCTCAGCGTACTACTGCGGCACATCGAACGTCAACCGGCGCATTCCGGGAAGCAAGCGATGCGCCAACACGACCGATGGCAGCATCGGGATTCCGCGCACGCGTGCAAGAGCGAAAGGTGCGCCAGGCAGGATGGTCGCTCGAAAGCCAGTCGTTCCATTTGGCACTGGTAGCTCTGGCGGTACTGGTGCTCGTTTTCCTGGCGATCGGCGGGTTGCAGCGTCTGCTGACACCTTCGCCCCCCTCAATTGCTGGAGCACCGCCAACCGCCCTTTCGGCAGCAATCATCTTGCCGCCAACCAATACCCTCACGCCGAAGAAGGCGCGCATTGTCAACCTGCCGCCTGGCGGACCGGGATGGTTGCGCACAACTCCGAGTTTCCGCGCGCCAACCCAACCGGTCCCCTTGAGCGAAGGGCTGGAAGTGACCCTGCTCGAACGCAATCCGGTCGATGCGGAAGGAACACGCTGGCGCTTTGTAAGCGTCGGCGGGTACGACGGCTGGTGCCCGGAGCACAACCTGGCAATGGACGGCAACTGATTGACGGGTTCACCCCTCGAAGCGGCGTATCAATAGCGCAGAATTGTGACCACCCAACCCGATCGAGTTTGACAGCGCCACGCGCACATCGGCCACACGCGCAACGTTTGGCACGTAGTCCAGATCGCAGTCGGGGTCTGGCTCTTCGAGGTTAATCGTCGGCGGCAGGCGACCGTCACGAACAGCAAGCGCGCAGATCAGCGCCTCGACCGCACCGGCTGCACCCATCATATGACCCAGCATTGATTTGGTGGAACTGACTGCCAGACGGTATGCATGACTCCCAAACACCGACTTGATCGCACGGGTTTCGGCAAGATCGTTGAGCGGCGTTCCAGTTCCATGGGCATTGATATAATCGACGGCATCGGGCGGCAAGCCAGATTTGCGTAGTGCCATCGCCATCGCGCGCGCCGCACCCCTCCCCTGATCGTCGGCGGCGATCATATCGCCTGCATCACAACTGTTGCCATACCCAACGATCTCGGCGATGATCGGCGCACCGCGCGCCAGCGCATGTTCCAGGCTTTCCAGCACCAGCGCACCCGCGCCTTCCGATAGAATGAACCCGTCCCGACGGGCATCGAACGGCTTACATGCGCGCTCAGGATTGAGGTTATCTTCTGCCAGGCCGCGCATATTCGAGAACGATGCCACAATGGTCGGATGGATTGGCGCCTCGCTGCCACCTGCAATAACCACCGCTGCATCACCCCGGCGGATCAGTTCATACGCTTCGCCAACGTTATGTCCACCAGTAGAGCATGCCGCAACGACTGCCATATTCGGACCCCGCGCCCCCAACTGAATCGCGATATAGCCGCTCGCTGCATCTGGGATCATATTGGCGATCAACGTCGGAGACACACGCCGGGGACCGCGTTCGCGCAGTACATCATGATTGTCGAAGATCAGATCGAGACCGCCAGCGCCGCTTCCGAAAACCACTCCTACCTGCTCCGGGTCTTCGCGCGTCATATCAAGGCGCGCATCACGCACTGCTTCAAGCACCGCATTGAGGGCATACCGGACATTCAGCGGCATGCGACGCGCCTCACGCGGATCGATAGCAGGATCGAGCGAAAACCCCCGCACCTCGCCAGCGATCCGAATGGCAAAACCAGAAGCATCGAAGCGCGTAATCGGTCCTATCCCGCTACGTCCGGCAAGGAGCGCCTCCCACATCGAAGGAACCGACATGCCGCAGGGGGTAACCGCTCCCAATCCTGTAATCACAACCCGCCGCGCAGTACTCATAGGCCGCGCCTTTCTAACTGCAAGGTGGAACAGCGATCAGCGGCAGACTCTACCGGGTGGCAATCACTTCCCTTTCTGCAGTAGCATCAAATGCCAGTGCCTTCCTCTTCACTCGTCGTCTGAGCTACCAGTCTGGCAACCTCGCTATCGGTAAGCGGCACCGGTTTGGCATGCGGTGTAATACGCTTGATCAACCCCGATAGCACCTGACGCGGACCAACCTCGACGATGGTATCGACTCCGTGCGACACCATTTCCTGCACCGAGCGCGTCCACTGCACCGGGCGTGTCAACTGCTGCGATAATTCCTGCCGCAACTCTTCAACGGTTGTCAGGGCGCGACCGCTGATATTGGCAATGAGTGGCACTTTCGGCGGCCGCAACTGGAACCGATCAAGCAGTTCGTCGAACCGAGCTGATGCACTTTGCATCAATGGCGAATGCGCCGCAATACTTACCTGCAGGCGCTGAACCAGCCTCGCACCGCGCGCCTTCGCCAGTTCCATCGCGCGCTGCAACGCACGATGCTCGCCAGAAATCACCGTTTGCCCTGGCGAGTTCGCATTGGCGACCGAAACGACACCCTCCGCCTGCGCTTCCTGAACAACTTCCTCGAGTGTTTTGTCATCGAGACCGACGACCGCCGCCATGCCGCCAGGACGTTGCTCCCCGCTTTCCTTCATTAATCGCCCGCGTTCGCGTACCAGTTTGAGCGCATCCTCGAAATCAAGCACGCCAGCTGCGACCAGTGCAGTAAACTCACCCAGGCTATGACCGGCGACGAGTGAAGGCGCCCCCAGGTAGCCGAAGGGTCCAAAGCGCTCCTTCAGCGCTTCCAGACAAGCAATACTGACCGTAAGAATGGCTGGCTGGGCGTTGACGGTATCGTCGAGCTCCTCCTGAGGACCTTCGAAGCAGAGTTTCGAGAGTTCGAAGCCTAACACCCGATCAGCCTGATCGAAAATGCGACGCGCAGCAGGCGATGCTTCGTACAACTCCTTGCCCATGCCCACGTACTGCGAACCCTGCCCTGGAAAAACCAGCGCGATTCGCTTTTTCATGTCATTGAAGGTATTCAACTGAATCCTCCTGACAAAGAGTGAGAGCTTGCGTACCGAATCGTTGTACAACGCTTCGCGACAATGCGACGGGTCTGATCAAAACGTGACGGTCTCTTCTCTGTAACCGCACAAAAACGACTCAGGAGTATATCAACGAGTGCCAGGATTGTCAAACGTTTGCGCATTGCTTCACAATCGTGCGGACGTGAATGTATCTGGTATAATGCACGCTACACTGGTACCCGGCATAAGGAGCGCCCATGAAGTTGCTGATCTTCGTCACCGATGATAGTGTCGCTGATGCGACAGTCGATGCGCTAGTCGAGCAAGGGTTTCGCGTAACCCGGCTGGCATCAACTGGCGGTTTTCTCCGCAAAGGGAGAACGACGCTGCTAGTTGGTGTGGAAGACGCTGCTGTCGATCACGCACTGAATCTGGTACGCAGCACAGCGCCTGGTACGCTCTCTATCACGCTGGATCTGGAACGCTACGAGCGCCTGTGAATATTCTCTACGTCGCCAGCGGCATCCCGGTCCCCGGTACGCTCGGCGGCTCAGTCCATACCCTTGAGGTTGCACGCGGGCTTGCACAGCGCGGGCATACGGTCGATGTCGTCGCCTGCGCTCACTCTGCCGCCTTCGATATTGCCACGCTGATGCGTCCAGTCTCGTCGCGCTGCGATCGGTTCCGTTTACACCACATCAATGTGCCCAAAACACTCGCGCTGATCTCCGCGCCTGTCATCATGCGCCTAGCGCGCGCCCTGAAACCGGACATTATCATCGAGCGGTACTACAATTTCGCCGGCGCCGGCATCCTGGCAGCCCGTGGTCTCGGTGTGCCGTCGATCCTCGAAGTCAATGCGTTAATTGTTGACCCGCCGGTTGTGCTGAAACGGCGTCTCGACGACCTGCTTGGCGGACCAATGCGGCGCTGGGCGGTTGCGCAGTGCCGCATGGCAGACCGGATTGTCACACCGTTGCACACAACTGTGCCGCCTGACATTCCGCGTTCCCGCATTGTTGAACTGCCCTGGGGCGCCAATGTGGAGCGCTTCCGCATTGATCGTTCGCAGGAAGGCGCGACACCTGCCTCGCCAACCGTCGTTTTTCTCGGTTCGTTCCGCGCCTGGCATGGCGCGCTCGATGCAGTGCGCGCAGGGGGATTCCTTGTCGAACAGGGGCGCGCCTGCCATTTCCTCTTCATTGGCGATGGTCCGCAACGCGCTGCCGCAGTGCGCCTGGCGGCGCGCTGGCAGGGACATTTCACCTTCACCGGCACCGTTCCATACGACGATGTGCCATCACTCCTGGCGCAGGCATCAATCGCGGTTGCACCGTTCGACACCGCAGCTCATCCAGCGCTGCGCGCTGCCGGATTCTTCTGGTCGCCGTTGAAGGTCTTCGAGTATATGGCGGCGGCACTGCCGGTGGTAACTATCGACATCCCGCCGCTCAATCAGATCGTACGTCACGGAAGCGAAGGGTTGCTCTACCCCGAAGGCGACGTTGACGCACTGGCAGAGGCAATCGCATATCTGATCGACCATCCCGACGAAGCGCGCGCCATGGGAGAGCGCGGACGTGCGCGCGTCACAGCGCACTTTTCATGGTCGCGGCACTGCGAAGCGCTGGAACGAGTGATGGAGGAGATATTGAACGTTGTACGCTGAAGGTTAGGACGTCGAAGGTTGGAGGCTGGAAGGTTGAATGGCGCACGTTGAAGGTCGTTCTCAGTTCTTAGTTTTCAGTTCTCAATTCTTAGTTCTCAGTTCTGAATGAACATCCTGCTCCCAACAGACGTTTTCCCTCCGCGCTGCGGCGGCGCTGGCTGGAGCGCGCATGCACTGGCGCTGGCGTTGATTGCGCGCGGTCACACGGTCACTGCCATTGTTCCGCGTGAAGGACAGGAGGGAATAAGCACCGGTGAAACCCTTGGCGTGCCGACAGTGTTTGCCAGTTATCGCGCACCGCGCATCCCATTCTTGCGCAACTATGTACGCAACGAACGGTTATGGCCCCGTCTGGCGCGGGTGATCGTCGAGACCAGCACATCGCCTCCCCCTCTTCATCCGGCAACAATCATCCATGCCCAGCACGTCCAGGTGGCGCCATCCGCCGTCATCGCCGGGCAACGCATTGGCGCACCGGTTGTCATCAGCGTACGCGATCACTGGCCCTGGGACTATTTTGCGACTGGACTGCACGGCGACCGCATTCCCTACTCGCGACAAACATGGGCATCACTTGCAACCGATCTACCAGCGCGGTTGGGTCCGCTGCGCGGCGCAGTTGCGTTGCCCGCCATTCCGTACATGCTGGCGCATCTTGCGCATCGCCGCGCCGCACTGCGCCAGGCAAGTGCGGTAATCGCCGGAAGCCGTTACATCGCCGACCGCCTGACAGAGCTGGTCGAACCGACACGGCTGCACGTCATTCCCAATATTGTCGATCTCACGGCTATCGACGCCATTACCGCCACCCCGCCAACATCCGTACCTCCCAATGAGCCATTTGTGCTCTTCGTTGGCAAACTGGAGCGCAACAAGGGCGCCCACCTGCTGAATGATATCGTCCGTGCGGCGCGTGACGCACTGCATCGCCATACGCTAGTCATTGCTGGCGCCGGACCACTGAAGAATGATCTTGATCAGGCGATGCGCACAGCACAGGTGCGCACTCATTTCCTTGACTGGATTGATCATGATGAGGCGCTGCGGTTAATGGCGCGCTGCGACCTGCTTCTCTTTCCTTCGGTATGGGGGGAGCCGCTAAGTCGCGTCCTGCTGGAAGCATGCGCCTGTGGCACACCCATCCTAGCAATGCCCACTGGCGGCACGCCTGATATTATTGTTGATGGCGAAAATGGCGCTCTGGCGACAACAGTTCCCGCTTTTGCACATCGAATGGTGGAACTGATCAACCGGCCCGAGGAGCGGCGTGCGCTAGGAGTAGAGGCGCGTCGCCGGGCAGAACAACGTTTTGCGCCTGATGTGGTCGCAGCACAGGTGGAAGCGCTCTACCAGTCGCTGCTGTGATAGGTTGGCCGTTGCGTAATGCTACCTGCAGCTACGGCATCGGGCGCAACACACGACGATCAGCGCCAGTATTGCTGCGGATATGTTTCAATCCCCAGAACCTGCTTGAGGCGCTCAAACCTTTCTTCAACGCTCGCTTGTCAGACTGCGCTCAGCAGACAAGCACCGCCGGGCCGCCATCCACCCGACGCTGCCAGCCGTCAGCGCCGCGCCAGCCCATACCATGCGTTGACGGCGCATATCCCCCAACACAACACGCGCAGTATTATAGCCGCTCGCGGCAAAGACGCCGCCGCCAGGATGCGTACTTGCACCAGTCAGGTACAACCCGCGGATCGGCGTGCGGTACTTCGCCAGTTCCGGCAGCGGACGGAAGAAAAACATCTGATCGAACGACATTTCAACATGCATCACATTGCCACGCAACAAGCCCAGGCGTCGCTCCAGGTCGAGTGGCGACTGGATGAAGCGGTCAATAATCTTGCCGCGCATATTTGGCGCGTGGCGGTAGAGCACTTCAAGAATGCTATCTGCTACTTCTTCGCGAATATCATCCCAGTGGCGACCATTGGCAAGTTCATAAGGAAAGTACTGCGCCCAGAGAAAGACTGTATGCTTCCCCTCCGGTGCAATGGTCGGATCGATGGCGGAGAAGGTCATACTAATGACCGCTGGCTCACGCGCTGGCAATCCACGCTGGTAATCGGCAAAGGCGTTGCGTAGGTACTGAAGCGAAGGGCACAACATCTGCAACCCATGATGGCTCCAGTGCGGCTTGCCGCCCGACGGTGCGCTGGGATAGTCAGGCAATGCTTCCGCAGCGCAACGCACCGTCATCCCAAACCCATTGCCGATGCGAATGGTGCGCACCCGCTCCGCCAGACCCGGCGGCAGATAGTCGGCGCCAACCAGGTCAAGCAGCGTGGTAACGACGTGCGCATTCGATACGACCAGCGGGGCGCTGATGCGCTCACCGCTCTGCAATTCGACCCCCTGCACCCGACCGCCCTGCACCAGAATGCGTTTCACCGGCGCATCGAGCCGCACCTCGCCGCCAGCTGCTATCAGCGAACGCGCCATCGCCTGCGTCAGCATGCCACTCCCGCCCTTTGGATGCTTTGCGCCGCTAAGGTGCATCATGGCATACCAGCCAAAATGGTCGCCAGAACCGATCTCATCCGGTGGTGGACCGGACTGTGCACCAAGCCACGCCATAAACGCGCGCATCGGCTCGCTCTCGAACTGCTCGACAATCAGTTGACCGTAGGATGTAAACAGACGCCGCACGGTTTCGAGCGTGCCATCCCACTTTCCAATCCTCAATTGAGCCTTGATCATGCTCCCGAATAACCTAGTCACCGTTGGCGGGTTGAGAAACGTCTCGAACACTGCCTCATTAATTGGACGCCAGAAGGCAAGGAAACGCCGGTACGCTTCAGCATCACGCGGCGATACGCTGGCAATCGATTCGCAGGTTTTATCCACATCACGGTAGAGCGCAATCGCACCAGAGCCATCAGGAATAGGGTAGAACGCAAACGGATCCATATCGCAGTATTCAAGCCCGTAGCGTTCAAGTTCCAGATCACGAATGACCGGCGTCAGATGGATCATGATGTGCGCCGACGATCCGACATCGATCTTGTAGCCAGGGATGACTTCCTCAGTGCAGACTGCACCGCCGACGATCGGGCGACGTTCGAGCACCAGTGTGCGCAATCCGGCGCGCTGGAGATACCCGGCGCAGGTCAGCCCGTTGTGCCCGCCGCCAACAACAATGGCGTCATAGTCATATTTCCGAGGCATGGCAATCTCCTCTGAAGCATACAGGGCAGAAAACAACCTCGAATGCTGATACTGAATGATATGGGGCGAGTCTCTTGCATCCCAACGCGAATTTCTGTATACTCAACCGCACTATTCGCCGGATAAACCGCGACCGTCGGCGAATGACCGCTTCCCCATTATCGAGCAATTGACAGCGCGTGTACCTGATACAAAACTCATCGTCGCTCATATATGTGCTATAGACTGACGCTATACCCGCAAGGATTCAGTATACATCAGGATACCGGCTGCAATGTGAAAACGCCTGGCGAAAAAGGAGGGAGCGATGGACGCACAACCTGCGAGCTGGCTGGAACGTCTGCCATATGATTCGCCGCTGGCGTACCGGCAGGCGCTCGTCTTGCAGTATCTTGCGCTGTTCATTGCCGGTGGCGCGGTGGTCGGTATCGGTCTCGCGCCCTTCGCCAATCAAAACCTGGAAGGTTTGATCTCCGCTCTTGCGATCTACACAGTCGCACTGCTCGGCGTGCTGAGTGCAATCTGGCTCTTGCGCCGGGGATCTCTGCGCGCAGCTGGCATCACCATCGTGCTGGTCATTCTGGCTGCGACCGGCGCTGCTATGGCGCTTTACGGGAGGAGCCATATTCAGTTTACCCTGCCCAGTCTGGCAATTCCGGTTGTGCTGGCGGGGATGCTTCTGGGGCGGCGGACGTTGTGGCTCACCACCGCACTGGCTGTTGCCATCGTTGCAGTCACCTCGCTTGGCATGGTCTATGCTCCGCAATGGTTCGGAACATTGCGCGTACCTGAAGCGCATCCGCTGGTGTTCACTGCTGGCTTCGCCCTCGTCATTGTCATTTTAACTCTGATCCTCGACCGTTTTAGCGGTCTGTTGCGCCAGGCGCTCGAACAGGCGCGCGCGCGCGAAGCGGAACTCGAAGCGTTGCGTGCATCGCTGGAGCGCACTGTGGCGGAGCGCACGGCTGTCCTCCAGCAGAAAGTCGATGAACTGCGCACAGCGCACGACACGGTGCGTATGCTTAGTGTTCCAGCCCTGCCGGTATTGCCTAGCGTGCTGGTGTTGCCGCTGATCGGCGCCTTCGATAGCCGCCGGATCGCCGATCTGCACCGCACCACCCTGAACGCCGTCGAGCAACGTCGCGCAAAGTCGGTCATTTTCGATGTCACGGGCATTCCATCTATGGATACCCACACGGCGCAGGCGCTGTTGCAGACGGCGGCAGCGGTGCGTCTGCTTGGCGCCCAACCATGGCTGGTTGGGTTGCGCGCTGAAGTGGCGCAAACAATTGTGGAACTTGGGATAGATCTGCGCGCATTTCGCACATCTGCCAGCCTTGAGGGCGCGATCAGCATGCTCGCTGAACATGCGGACGCAAAGCCACCAACACCGCGCTCCCACCTGCCAGAGCTGCACCTGGACGGCGATGGCGCCCGGCATAGAAACTAATTGCGAAGCAGCATTCGTTCCACCATGATCCGCTGCGCCGCCAGTTCCAGCGTGTCGTCAAGGGGGGCAAGGGCAGAGACATCACCATAGCGCCGTTGCAACGCCACGGCAATCAGGTGATCGGCAAGTTGCGGGTTCTTCGGCAGCAACGAGCCGTGCAGATAGCATCCAATCGTGTTGCGATACACTGCTCCCTCAGTATGGTCTTCGCCATTGTTGCCATGCCCAACAAGCACTCGACCCAGCGGACGAACACCCGCACCCAGATAGGTACGCCCGGAATGATTCTCAAACCCGACGAGTCGCAGTGGTGTACCACACAGCGTTGGTTCCGTCTCGATAACGACATTGCCGATCAGACGCTCTTTTCCGCCGACAGTATACACATCAAGCGCGCCAATGCCGGGTAACCGCTGCCCGGTGTGTGTCAGAAAGTAATGCCCCAGCAACTGATATCCGCCACAGATCGCCAGCATCACTAACCCGTCGTCAATCGCAGCGCGCAGCGCCGGTCCCTGACGCTTCAGGAAATCCTCTGCAATCAGCGCCTGACCACTATCCTGCCCACCGCCGAAGAAAGCAATGTCGATTGCCGACCAATCGACGGTTGCACCAGGACCGACTGGCAGCACGTCGCAGGCGATGCCACGCCAGAGGCACCGTTGCTGCAACGCAACGATGTTGCCGCGGTCGCCATAGATGTTCATATGGTCAGGGTAGAGATGAGCAATTCGGATCCGTCGGGTCATACCGCGCCTCATACGCATCTTACACACATTATCCCAAACATATCCCACATTATCCCACATTATCCCACAGACTTTTCCCACACCGGCGCGCCAGACGCCAGATCATACGTTCTGCCGATTGTCAATCCTTTCGCCACAGGACTGGCAACAGTTTTTAGCATGTTTGTTCTTATACTACCTGTCGGTGGTGCATGATCTTCACGGCGCGCGCACCGGGGTAACGCTCATGCGCCAGGGGCTGGCGCCATTCGCCCCAATCCTCGGAAGGATCTTCCGTTGTTTCAACGCCCTCGCACCCCTCATTCCCCCAAACCCCCTTCTCCCACAAGGGGAGAAGGGGGAAGTTAGGATCCTGATGCCCAAAGCAGGAGACGCAAGGGGTTGTCGGAAGAACCCATCCTGGAAGATCCTCAACACCTGACACACGACGGCATCAGACGCTACTGCGTCACCGCCAGCGCCACGAAATTGATCGTCAACACCACATCGTCGCTGACATTTGCCACAAACGGCACGCTCGGAATCTGGAGATTGTAGTCGCTTCTTTTGACCGTTGTCGTGGCTGCGCCCACCAGCCGCTCAGCCGACTCGGCGCGCACCGTTGCTTCAAAAACAACCGGACGTGTGATGTCGCGAATGGTCAGATTGCCCCGGATAGTGAAGGTGAACGGTTGATCAAGCGCACCGCTGCCGCTTAAGCCTTCGATGGCTGTTGGAGTGAATGTAATAAACTCATACCGGTCAGTGTTGAGAATAAAATTGCGGATTGCGCGATCACGGTTGCTGCTGTCAGTGGTGAAGGTGCGGGCATTCACCTGGATTACGCCGATCTGCGCCGTGGTCAGATCACTTGGATTCACCGCGATCTCACCAGCAACCTGGTTCGTTGTGCCAACTGCTTCAACCCGCTGACCACGCAGGTCCTCAGCAATCCGAAAACTGACCGTCGATTCGTCAGAGACAATCTGATAGCGGATCACCTTATTCGGCGGCGTTTCTGCTAATGGCACCGTCGGCGCTTCCCTTGGTGGTTGAGCGGTCGCTGCGGGTGTCGCCGACATTGACTCAGCCGTTGGATCCGGCATGCTAGTGGGCTGTGCTGCAACAGGAATAGCTGTCATCGGACCGCTGGCGGGTTGAGTATCCCCGAGCACGCTGTTGAAAATCCAGAATCCTGCGCCAACAACGAGCAGTGCAGCAATGGCTATGATCACGATACGGTTGCGGTTCATAAGGTATGGCGTCTCCTTACTGATCCTGAGAGCATATACTCGTATCAAAGCATAGGGTATGATATATTCAGAATATATAAACAAAAATTGAGAATCTGATGAGAGTCACGCGGTTGCTAGCCTATAGCGATCAGCGTCATGTGCAATATAGAAGGAGAAACATATCATGAACGACACCGGAGTCGCTCTCACCAGAGAGAGAGAAGCGCGTATCGACGCCCTTCTGCAACAGATGACGCTGGCGGAGAAAGTCGCGCTGCTGGCGGGATCGAGTATGTGGACAACCACCCCTATCGAGCGCCTGGGCATTCCCGCCATCAAAGTCACGGACGGACCGAACGGCGCGCGCGGCGCGGGCGGGTTCGTTGGCGGCACCGTCACCGCAGCGTGCTTTCCGGTCGGCATTGCGCTGGCAGCGACATGGAACACCACGCTGCTAGAAGCCATCGGTGAAGCGCTGGCGGAAGAGGCGCAATCCAAAGGCGCGCATCTCCTGCTTGCGCCAACTGTCAACATTCACCGCTCGCCACTCAATGGACGCAACTTCGAGTGCTATTCCGAAGACCCATATCTCTCTGCACGCATGGCGGTCGCCTATATCACTGGTCTGCAACGACGGGGCGTTGGCGCAACGGTCAAGCACTATGTCTGCAATGACTCAGAGTTCGAGCGCAACACCATCAGTTCCGAGGTCGATGAGCGCACCCTGCGCGAAATCTACCTGCCGCCATTTCGCGCAGCTGTGCAGGAAGCCGGAGCATGGGCGGTTATGGCGGCGTACAACCGCGTCAACGGCATCTATGCCAGCGAGCATCCGATGCTCCTGATCGATATTCTCAAGCGAGAGTGGGGGTTCGACGGCATTGTTATGTCCGACTGGTTCGGTACGAAGAGCGTCGTCGAGGCCGCTGCCAACGGTCTGGACCTCGAAATGCCGGGACCGACACGCTGGCGCGGTGAGCGATTACTCGCTGCCGTTGAACAGGGACAGGTGAGCATGGCAGCCATCGACGAGTCCGCGCGCCGGATGTTGCGCACCATTGCCCGCGCAGGCGCCTTTGAGAACCCGCATATTCGCCCTGAACAGGCAATCGACCGCCCTGCACATCGCGCGCTCATCCGTCGCGCCGCCGCCGAGGGGATGGTGCTGCTCAAGAACGAAGGTGGCATTCTGCCGCTTGACCTTGCCAGCCTCTCATCCATTGCCATTATCGGACCCAACGCAAAAACGGCGCAGATCATGGGGGGTGGGAGCGCCCAGGTCAATGCGCATTACGCGATCTCGCCATACGACGGCATTGCAGCGCGGGTGGGCGATCAGGCGACCCTGGGATACGAGATCGGGTGCACCAACCATCGACAACTTCCCCGCATGGATGGAAAACTGGTCGAGGCGAGCGACGGTAGCGGTCGTGGGTTCACGATTGTCTACTATAACTCGCCAGACCTGACCGGTGATCCGGTGTATCGGACGACGGTCGAGACTGGCGAGCAGGTCTGGCTCGGCGAGGTCGCACCTGGCGTCGATCCACGCCAGTTCTCGGCGCGCCTCACCGCACGCTTCACGCCGACTGAAAGCGGCGTCCACACGTTTAGCCTGATCAGCGCGGGGGTGAGTCGCCTGTTTGTAAATGACACTCTGCTGGTGGACAACTGGACAAACCCGGCACGTGGCGACGCCTATTTTGGCGCTGGCAGCACCGAAGTCACCGCACCGATCGCACTCGAAGCCGGTTGTACCTGCGATCTGCGTCTGGAATACAGCAACCAGGGCACGGCCATGCTTGCTGCGGTGCGCCTGGGATACCTGCCGCCAATTCCGGAAGATGCGATTGAACGGGCTGCAGCGCTGGCGGCACGCTCTGATGTTGCGCTGGTCTTCGTCGGACTGAACGCCGATTGGGAAAGCGAGGGGCATGATCGTCCCCATATGGATCTGGTCGGCAGGCAGGTTGAACTGATCGAGCATGTGGCAAACGCCAACCCGCGCACTGTGGTGGTATTGCAAACTGGCTCACCGGTGACGATGCCCTGGCTAGAGAAGGTAGCCGGGGTTATCCAGGCATGGTACCCTGGTCAGGAATGTGGCAACGCTATCGCCGATGTCCTGTTCGGCGATGTCAACCCGTCAGGTCGGCTCCCGCAAACTTTCCCGGCGCGGCTTGAAGACAACCCGGCATACATCAACTATCCGGGTGAGAATGGGCGGGTTCGCTACGGTGAAGGTATCTTTGTTGGGTACCGCTACTACGAGAAGAAAAAAATCGCGCCGCTCTTCCCATTCGGCTTCGGTTTGTCGTATACCACCTTCCGCTACGACAATCTCTACCTGAGCACCGACACCCTTGCGCCTGATGAGCGTCTCACTGTTCAGGTGGACATCACCAACACCGGAAACGTTGCCGGGCAGGAAGTTGTCCAGCTCTACGTTCGTGACAGCGCGGCGCGTGTCGCGCGACCAGAGAAGGAACTGAAAGGATTCGTCAAAGTCGCGCTGCGACCAGGCGAAACGCAAACCGCGACGCTGCACCTCGATCGCGAAGCGCTGGCATACTGGGATGACGCGCAGCATGCCTGGGTTGCGGAAGCAGGCGAGTTCGAGGTGCTGATTGGCAGTTCCTCGCAGGACATCCGGGCACGCGCAACTTTCCGCCTGAGTGAGACAGTGTCCTTTGGTGGACCGGCAAAACCGCCGGTGAAACTGAGTGTCGATTCACCCGTCAAAGTACTGCTCGAACACAAAGGAGCACGTCATGTACTGGAACGCCATCTGCCCGGATTCGCAGATCAGGCTGGCGTCGGAGTTATGATGGGGCTGACGCTGGCACAGATGGCAGGGTTTGCGCCAGACAGAATCACGCCGGAACGCCTGGCAGCGATTGCCGCCGATCTGGCGCAACTGCGTGACCAGTAATGCGTCGTTGGAGGTGGACAAAGGCAGTGTCTTTCGCGGGAAGACAAGGGCCAGCGCCTTTGCTCACCTTCTTTCTCAGATACGTTGACCATCGTTCGCGTCTGCCGTATCGCACGAAGTGCCTGCTTCTGGCAGAGCGTTCAACTTGTCTAACGGGGCTAACTTTTGTGAGAACTGTGATTTGCCGAAATTCGGCCCGCTTCTCTCGTAGAGCGAAATTCCTCTCGGTCACCGCGTGGCACGTGCGACGTTCATTGCAGTCGCCTAGTATGGGGTGTTCATGCGGATCACCGATGCCGAAATACGGTTCGGCATACTTCTCCTACGGTTTTGCCCGGTCATTCACCCCACACCGATCAAGATTTGATATGAACTGCCTGGCAAACCTGGCTTGCGCAGGAACTTTGTGGTATAATGCACAATCATGGAGGGTGTTACAGTACAGGCGCAAGGTCTGATCAGCGCAAGACCCCGTGATCTGGTGCGAACAGAATCGGCACCAGCGCCGCTCCGTATCCTTTTTCCAGCGATAATAGCGCTAATTCTAGGAATCCTCAACCCTGCGCTTTGCATCCTCCACTGCACCATCAGTGAGGATCAGACATACCGCCAGGTATCTCCTGGCACAGTTCACTTTGTGTGCCATCTCTATGGAGCGGCGGCTACCCAACCTGATGTACAGACCGACATGCACGACCAGCAAACGACAATGCCGCGTGCCTTCTATGAGGGTGTTATCACACCACTCGTCCTGATCATCGCGCTTGCGCTGATCTCACTGCTGCCGCTACATACCCAGTTGCACTGCTACGGCGATGCACCGCAGCCGCCTATTCCACCCCCTAAATCACTGCACCATTGCCTATCCTGCGCTTTGTCTCGCTGATTTCCGCTTTGCGGTTCCTGGTTCTGGCTTCTCAGAACACAGCTATTTGCATATGCGGTTCTTGGCTCTGGTTTCTCAGAACACAATTATTCGCATCGAACAGGAAAAAGGAGCATATGATGAACCTGTACCGATATTGCTTCGTTCTGGCGGGCGCCCTTGCGCTTGCCGCATGCACCGCAACATCACCAACCACGCCAGCTGCACCAGCGAACACTGGCGCCACCAGCAGCGTGACGATCCAGATCAGCGATCCGTGGGCGCGCGCAATGAAGATGGAAGGCGGCACGATGGGCAGCATGGAGCAACCCACAATGGTGCCAGCATCTGGTAGCGGGTACGGCGGCATGGAGCCAACCAAAGCGCCAGAGCAGGGCATGGCGCATGGCGGTCATGGCAGCATGGAGATGGGTGGCGCAAATAGCGCGGCATATATGATTATCCGCAATACTGGCAGCGAACCCGACAAACTGATCGCAGCGAGCAGCGATGTCGCCAAAACCATTGAACTGCATACCGTTGTCGAAGAAGGCGGCGTCATGCGTATGCGACAGGTCGAGGGCGGTATCGACATCCCTGCCAATGGGCAGGTCGAACTAAAGCCAGGCGGCTTCCATGTGATGCTCATTGGGTTAACCCGCGACCTGAATGTCGGCGATAGCGTGCAACTGACCCTGACATTCGAGAAGGCGGGACAGATCCCGGTCACTGCACAGGTGCGCCAGCCGTAGAGATTGGCACTGCGTCGGAGGGGTTGCGGACAACGCCTCTCCGACGCATTCGTTATGTTCTCCCCCCTTTGATCCACCACTCCGCAACCCAAACAATTTCCCCACGCTCTCTTCACAATCTCTGAAGAACTCCTCGCTACGCATGACTTCGCTGCAAAAACGCACTGCTGAGACGCCAAGGGCGCAGAGAACCCTACAAACGAACCATGATGGATGCCTGGCACAGCACGCAGGTGCGTGACTCGCTATAGAATCCGCCTCTGCGAACGCTGCGCTTCAGCGGTGACCTACCCTTTTTGCAGTGGACTCATACATGACTTCAGAGCAAAAACGCACCGCAGAGACGCTGGGCGTGCAGCGTTTTCCATCGGCGGTGACTTGATCTTTTTGCGGTGGACTCACGCATTCAACTCGCATCATAGCGAGGTATATTGATGAACATTGATATTTCCGGCGCTCGACGACGCACCATACTCAATCTGGCACTCGATGGCGCACTGTTCGTTTCCCGGCGCGCAAAAGCAAAACCTGCGGTATGAGCACCATTCTGGTTGTTGATGATGAGCCAGCGCTACGTGATATGCTCCGGCTCTATCTCGAACAGGAAGGGTTTCATGTCGTTGAAGCCAGCGACGGGCGACGTGCATTATACGTCGCGCGCGTCGAAAAACCTGATCTGGTTGTCCTCGACCTGATGATGCCGGAGATGGGCGGGCACGAGTTCCTCCGCGCTTTCGCAAAGGAGTCGCGCACGCCGGTCATCGTGCTGACGGCGAAGATCGAAGATACCGATAAGATCCTGGGGCTGGAACTCGGCGCGGATGATTATGTCACTAAACCGTTCAATGTGCGTGAACTGATCGCCCGCATCCGCGCAGTGCTTCGCCGCACTCAACAGACACCCCTGGAACCGGATGTGCTGCGCGCTGCCAACATCGTGCTTGATCGCACCGGTCACACTGTGTGCGTCGGTGGGCGTTATGTCGATCTGACACTATCGGAGTTCGCTATTCTGGCGACACTCATGGCTGCGCCAGGGCAGGTGTTCTCCTGCCTGGATCTGCTCGACCGCGTTTCCGGCGATGCATTCGAAGGCTCAGAACGCACCATTGATGTCCATATTCGCAATCTGCGCGCCAAGATCGAGGCAGACCCGCGCCATCCCAAATATATTGAAACTAGGTGTCCGGCATGGGGTATCGTTTTGCGTTGCCGCGCACATCGAACCCCACAGCGACAGGCGTTTGACGATGCGATCACTGACCCTCAAACTGACGCTGGCATTTCTTCTGGTCGGACTGATCGGATCGCTCATGGTGGCGCTGATTGTCGGGCTGCGCACCCGTTCGGAGGTTGATCTCTTTCTCTCCCTCCGTGATCGGACTATTCTTCTCAATTGCGTTGCGCTCGTACTATCAGACAAACAGCGGCTGGCAGGGAGTCGAGCAGGTGCTGGAACGAACGGCGCTGCTCGATTTTTACAGCCGGAACCTGGTGCTGGCAGGCACCAATGGCGTTGTGGTTTACGGGCGCAGACCATACCGACCCAGACGACAACTGGCATCTGGAATGATCGCGCGAGCTGCGACCCTGCGATCTAATGGTAAGGTCATCGGCTGTTTCTTCTTCGTTAGTCGTCCCCCGCTCCCTCTGCTCAGTGATCCACGCTGGGCAGCCGAAGCAGCCCTGCTGCAACGCCTTGCTATGGCGACTGTTCTGAGCGCAGTCGCCGCCACCATTGTCGCCCTGGTGGTCGGCGTCGTTCTGGCGCGCACACTGACCCGTCCTATCCACGAACTGACGGCAGCGACGCGCGCAATGGCGCGCAGGCATTTTGATCAGCGCGTAGTTGTGCGTTCACGCGATGAAATCGGCGAGCTAGCACAGGCGTTCAATCAGATGAGCACCGATCTGAGCAAAGCGATCCAGGCGCGACACCAGATGACTGCCGACCTTGCGCACGATCTGCGCACACTGCTGAGCATTCTGCGTGGCTACACCGAAGGATTGCAGGAAGGTCGCATCAGCAGCTCGCCGACTATCTATCAGATCATGCATAGGGAGGTCGATCACTTGCAACGCCTGATTGACGACCCGCGCCTGCTCTCGCCGGCAGATGCTGGCGCCCTGTCGCTGAACCGTCGTCCCGTCGATCCGCGCGCCTTGCTTGAACGCGCAGCTCTGGCGCATATGGTGCAGGCAGAGCAGCAGAGATTGACCATCCGCGTCGAAGCTCCTAAAACGCTGCCGTCGGTCGCAGTCGATACCGACCGCATGGCGCAGGTGCTGAACAATCTGGTGGCGAATGCGCTGCGCCATACGTCGCATGGCGAGATTGTGCTGACTGCACGTGAAGAAGGCGCTCAGCGCATTATTCTGGAGGTGCATGATACTGGCAGCGGTATTGCACTGGAGGATCTGCCACGCATCTTTGATCGCTTCTACCGCGCCGATCCGTCACGCAGCCGCGAAGGCGGACATCAAAGCACTGGTTTAGGTCTGGCAATCGCAAAAGCGATCATCGACGCCCACGACGGCACAATCAGTGTTGCATCACGTCGTGTTGGTGAGGGCGCAACCTTTACGATCACCCTCCCCATTGTTTGGGAACAGAAAGGCAGATCGGCGCCTCAGGAAACGCCAGTGACTGTCAGAGCAGGAAAGAGGTAGGTTTTTCTGGCAAGCCCTTGTGATTCATCTCCTATTTCAGGCATCAGGACGCCAGAATTTCCTTCTCGCGACAGAGTACGCAACCGATGAAACTCCCCTGCTCCGCATATGGGTAACGGGAGCAGGGGAGATGAGGAATACAGACAGTTACCGTTGATCAACCGGCACATAATCACGCCGCGGATGCCCCAGATAAATCTGCCGCGGACGCGTAATCTTTTGCTCCGGATCACTGAGCATCTCAAGCCACTGTGCCAGCCACCCTGATGCGCGCGGAATGGCGAAGAGGCAGGGGAAATACTCGATTGGGAAGCGCAGCGCCTGATAGATTAATCCGCTGTAGAAATCCACATTCGGGTACAGTCTGCGTGAAATAAAATACTCATCCTCCAGCGCGATCCGCTCAAGTTCCATAGCCACGTCGAGCAGCGGATTCGCCGACGTCGCATAGAAGACCTCGTGAGCAATTTTCCGAATGATCCTAGCGCGCGGGTCGTAATTCTTATACACCCGATGCCCGAAGCCCATTAAACGCATCTCGCCCTTCTTCACACGCTCGATGAACGCCGGAACATTCTTCGGATGCCCGATCTCCTGGAGCATTCGAAGCACTGCCTCGTTCGCGCCGCCATGCAGCGGCCCATACAGCGCTGCAGCCGCAGCTGAAAGTGCACAGTACGGATCGGAATGACTCGAACCAACGCTGCGCATAACTGAGGTCGAGCAGTTCTGCTCATGGTCGGCGTGGAGAATAAAGAGCACATCCAACGCTTTCGCCAGCACCGGGTTGACCTCATAATTTCGCTGGTTCATATAGTCCATCATATAGAGCAGATTGGCAGTATAACTGAGCGAACTATCGGGCTGATTGAATGGGCGCCCGATGCGATGGCGATAGGCGAATGCGGCAATCGTCGGAATCATACCCAGAATACGCCAGATCTGCTTCTCGCGGACATTCGGATCGTGGATGTTCTTCGCCTCTGGATAGAGCGTCGACATTGCCGCAACTGAACTGATCAGAATGCCCATCGGATGGGCATCATAGCGGAACGCCTGGATCAGTTGCACCAGACTGTTGTGAATAAAGCGGTGGCGGCTGATGCGATACTCCCACCATTCGAGACGTTCTTTCGATGGCAACTCACCGTACAATAGCAGATATGCAACCTCCAGATACGAACTCTGTTCCGCAAGCTGCTCGATCGGATACCCACGATACTCTAGGACGCCTTTGTCGCCATCGATGTAGGTAATGCGACTGATGCATGACGCAGTGTTCATGAACGCCGGGTCATACGACATCAGCCCTGGATCACCGGGACCTGCCTTGATCTGACGCAGATCGACAGCGCGGATTGTGTTGTGTTCGATAGGAATCTCGTAGGTTTTGCCAGTCCGATTGTCAATGATTGTGAGGGTGTTTTTGATCATAGCAAGGCTCTTTCATCGTCGACGCGACTGGCAGATGTGCCGGTCGCTCATCCGCCAGCCATGAGCGGAACAGCGAGGCATAATCACTCGCTAACAACTCTGCAACGCCTCAACGCTGAGGCGGAGTTGCGCGACATTTTCTTGCTCTTATTGTACCAAAAGTTGTTACATCTGGCACACTCTGCGTCCAAACCAACACGGTACTGCTGATTTGACAAAAAACCAACCATATGGTACCTGAGCAGCCATACAGGAACTGTGCCAGACCAGGATCGAACCGGCGCACCATATCGATGCGCGCCAGGTTCGTTGTGTATCGAACGACCCTGTCTGTCGTTTTAGAGGAGCGCCATGGCGCGTCTCACAACCGTTGTTGTAACCCTTGCTCTTCTGGCGTCTTCCGTTGCCGGATTTGCCGCTCAACCACCAGACGCCCATTTCAGCGAACCCCAGGTGCACTTGTCACGGGTGTTCCATATCGAACCTGTCGCGCCTCCCCCAATCCGATCAGCGCCTCAACTGATCCGATTCCCGGTTGCCACGGTTAGGGCAATTTCCATTCCAGAGGTGACCATCGTTGCTGAGACGCCTCCAGCGCCCGAAGCGACCGTTCCACCACCTTTCATTGCTGGCGAGGGTCCATGGATGCGCGGCACACGCGTGGCGCAGACTGGGCGCGTGGATGTGTATGTCGGAATGCGTACCTTCACACCAGAACAGGTGAGAGCGATCGCGCCGCGTCTGGAAGAACTCCTGCGCGGCAATGAGGAACGCTTTGGATTCCAGCTGAACCGACGCGTATCGCTAGCGTTCTACCGCCCGGCGCTGGCGCCATCAACGGATACGCGCGGCATTGCATATACCGAAGAAGGACGCGCTGCGGTCTTTTACCATCCTCATGAGGACATCGAACGCGCGCTAGTGGTTGCCTCGCACGAACTCGCTCATCATCTCCAGGCGCAACGCTACGGAGACGATGCTCAAAAGCGCGCTGACATCGTCCTGCTGGAAGGATTGGCGACCTGGATCACCGGTCCTCCCTGGCTGGCGCGGTACGACACCAGCAGCTGGAAACAACGGGCGCGCCAGATCCGTGACATGGGCATACCGCTGCGACTGCTTGGCGTGCAACGGTACGGTGACAACATCGCTTACGAAGTGTGGGCATCGTTTGTCGATTTTCTGATCGAGCGCTATGGCATGGAGAAACTGCACACACTGTACGAAAGCGGGCGCGGACGGGAACCCGGTTCTGCCGATTATCGTGGCGTTTATGGAATATCCCTCAATGAACTCGCCGCTGAGTGGCGCGCATGGGTGGAGACAAAAGATTGAGCGCGGAAGACGGGGTGAACATCAGGATCACCCCGTCTGGTTGACCATACCAGGGATCAACCGACATTCACCACCAGCAACTTCCGCTCAGTCATCTCCTCAATCGCGTAGCGCAACCCTTCACGCCCGAAGCCGGACTGCTTGACGCCGCCGTAGGGCATCGGATCAAGCCGCCACGTCGGAACATCGTTGATGATCACTCCACCGACCTCCAGTTCCTCATACGCCTGGAAGATCCGCCCGACATCACGGGTGAACACGCCAGCCTGCAAGCCAAACTCGCTGTTGTTGACCGCTGCAAGCGCCTCCTCGAAGGTGGTGTACGGCTGAACGGTGACCACCGGTGCAAAGATTTCCTGGCAGTTCACCCGTAGCTCCGGCGCAGCGCGCGTGACTATCGTCGGCGCAACGACCCCGCCTTCCACAATGCCACCGGTGACGAACTCCGCGCCTGCGCTGCGCGCCTCATCGAGCCAGGCGGAAACGCGCGCCGCCTCCGATGGGCTGATCAGTGCGCTCAAGTCGCTCGCCTCATCGAGCGGATGCCCGACCTTCAACGCGCGCACCTGCGGGACGAACAGGTCCATAAACGCATCGTACACCGGTGCATGCACAAAAATACGCTGAACGCTGATACAACTCTGACCGGCGTAGGAGAACCCGCCCACAACGCAGCGCGCTGCCGCAAACGCGAGATCGGCGTCGGAATGAATGATCACGCCCGCATTGCCGCCAAGTTCCAGTGTCACCCGCTTCCGTCCGGCGCGGCGTTTCATCTCCCACCCGACGGCTGGCGAACCGGTGAACGTCAGCAATCCGAAGCGTTCATCTTCAACCAGCGGCGCAGCGTCGTGGCTAGCGAGCGGCAGGACGCTCAGCGCCTCCGGGATCCATCCAGACGACGCGATGATCTCTGCCAGTTTGAGTGCAGTGATCGGCGTCTGCGACGCAGGTTTGAGCACGACAGAACAACCAGCGGCAATCGCTGGCGCCACCTTATGCGCCACCAGGTTGAGCGGGAAATTGAACGGCGTAATGGCCGCCACCGGTCCTACCGGAAAGCGGCGCACAATTGCCTGCCGCCCCTCGCCGCCGGGGGCGGCGTCAAGGCGCAGCGCTTCATCGTTTGAGCGCGTCGCCTCATCGGCGGCGGTCGAGAAGGTCACGATGCTGCGCGCAACTTCGATACGCGCCTGTTTGATCGGTTTTCCCGCCTCCAGCGCAATAGTGCGGGCAAGTTCTTCGGCGCGCGCTTCGATACCTGCGGCGATAGCGCGCAATGCAGCAGCACGGCGGTGCAATGGCGTGCTGCGCGTCGTCTTGAACGCAGCGACTGCAGCCTGAATCGCCCGCTCCAGGTCGGCTGGCGCCGCGCGATGGACGACGGCAACCGATGCGCCATCATAGGGGCAGGCGACCATATAGGGCGCGCCGGTGCGCCACTCGCCTGCCAGGTAGAAACGATACTCCGGTGTGTCGCTGTCTATCATACTTCCATCCTCTGCCATGACACAGATGACCCGGCGATTGCCTGCATCGTGCTCCGCACGACCGCGCAATCGCCGCAACCCCGCATTCGAGTCCAGGCAACCGAGCCGGACTTCGATCACGAGTCAGATCGGCATCATCACCAAATCTGACGTTCCTGTTCATCAAAACAGGAGACCCGGCTCATTATGTACGCCATCCGGATCCACAATGGCGCGATCCACAACCGTCCCCGCGCATCTGGCGCCACTGTGCGACACAGTGCAGGCTGTCATTACGATTGCGTCCACATCCACACGCGCGCCACATCCCCGAAGAGCGCCATCATATCGAAACCTTGCACCATCAATGGTCAGATAGTGCAACACCTCGTCGATGACCGCTATCGCACGCCAGACAGATGGCGCTGATATTGTAGCACGTCGGCGCAGGAAGCACACCATATCACCCTCAAAAGTAACGTACTGCGCCGGATACCCGTGCAATTATGGCAACATTGCCATTGTGGAAAGTGCACAGAGAGGTGTATAAATAAATATAGTACCTTGATTGCTAGTTGACGACCACCGACACCTCTGGCACGATCGCGGTTGCCCAACCAACATCGTCGCCAGGAGGAGCCGACGGTCGCTCGCCACATAATAGCCGCTTTCATCGTGATTGACACGCTGATGGAACGTCTGGGGCATCGCAGTGATGTGCGAGCGCACGTCCCCGACTCTGAGATTCTGACGATTGCGGTCGTCGCCGCCACGTATGTTGGCCGTCATCACGAACGGGCGGCGCCTCACAGGCACGGGTGCGGTTATCTGTCGGGGCGGATCAGCGTCTCGCGCTTCAATCGTCGCCTCCATCAGCTCGCCGGTGGGATGGTCTGGATTCCCGCGAACGTCAGGGAAGCGTCGCCACGGGCGACGTGGTTATCATCGATAGCCTCCCCGCGCTGGCGTTTGTTCGCCGCCGGGCGCGCGCCCGGCGCTGTCGGAAGGCGCCCGGTCGCAGACCCGACGGGTGGTGCGTCGCCAAACAGGAGACGTTCTTTGGATGGCGCGTGCATCTCGTCTGCCGACCGGATGGCGTGCCCGTGCGCGTTCAGATGCTGCCCGCAGGGGTGCACGACCTGACCACCTCCCCCGCGCGTGGGGGGATTGGGGGGGTGCGTCTGGCCTGCCTGCCAGGGCGCGGCTGTCGGGCGATAAAGCCGACAACAGCGCCGCTGATGCGGCGCGCATCCTGGCGGAGACGGGGGCGCTGTTCGTCGTGCGACCAGGGGCGACCGTGCGTCCGCACTGCTGGTGTATGGACGCCATCGAATTGCGATTGAGACAGTCAACAGTCAACTGGAAAAGATGGATATTGAGCGGCTCCACGCCCGCACCAATGCCGGATTTGAACTGAAGGTGCACGCAACGCTTGTGGCACTCATCTGTACGAACACGAACTAGCAATCAAGGTATAGTGTTGGCAACAGAGCGCCGGAAAGCAATCACAACAGCGATGCCATCTGCAGAACCCAAATACTCCAGCGACTGGGGCGTTGCGTCGGTCAGGCACGATGAGCATATCGTGCAGACCTGCATTCCGCTGCTGCTGCACCCCGATGAACAGGTGCAGCGGCAGGCGACGCTCCTCCTGTTGACCCTATATGGCACCCATGCATTTACACTGCTGCGGCGGCGGTTGAGCGACGAAAAGCCGTATGTGCGCCATGAAGCCGAACAGGCGTTACGTGTGCTGGGACGGCAGAGCGGGCATCCGGTCGATTTCCGACCCTTTCGCGGCATGCACATTGAATGTCTCGGCACGCTGCGCGTGTATATTGGCAACCAGGAAATCCTCTCCCACGAGTGGGCGCAGTCCAACGTCAGTCGCGCCGGGCGGCGCAAAGTGCAGGCAGTGCTAGCGTATCTCGTGCACCGCGGGCGCAGCGGCGCCTCGGCAGACGAGATTCGGGCTGCAGTCTGGGGAGATGCTGGCGCAACTGGCGCACTGGGGCGCACGCTGACTGCGCTACGCCAGACCATTGAGCACTTTGGCGGAACCAGCATGGCAGAGAGCCTCCTGATCTCCAGCAATCAACGCTACATCCTGACACCGGATGCCTATACCACTGATGTGCGCTCATTCGAGCATACCATCCGCGTTGCCGAGCAGACCGAACACGACCGCGACCTGACGGCAGCCGCGCCGGTCTACCACCATGCCTGCGAACTGTATGGCGGACCCTATCTGGCGGACGTCGATATTCTTACCGACGAGATCGAAGAACGCCGGACTGAACTGCTCAATGCATATTTGACTGCACTGGAACGACTAGCGGAATATGCTTATCAACAGGGAGACGACGAGCAGTGCCTGGCACTCTGTCGTCGCGGCATTCGCTTTGATCCCACCGATGAGCGCCTCACACTCTGGATGCTACGCTGCTATGCGCGCCAGCGCAACGAGGGCGAGATTGCGCGCGTGTTCCGGCGTTATCTGCGCTCCTTTGCCAGTCCGCCCGATCAGGGAGACGCAGTGGTGCGCTGGATGCGAATGCGATCAGGCACAGGCAACGAAACCGGAACAGTAAACATCGCAACATAACGCCAGCCTTCTCCTGAGAATCGCGCATCTTCTTTTGGCACAGCACCCTGTGACAAACAGTCGGGCAAGCCTTGCAAGTCGGCTCAACCGATGCACCTTCTGCCGGGATAGTCATTCCAAATACGTTTGCGCCATCTCCCTCAATCCGATCCCGTTCTTGGGAGATGATGGAACTCATCCTGGCGCTTCGGCGGCGTGATCGACAGGCATCGCTGATCGTTATTGGGTCTCATGCATCGTCACAACGACAAGACGTCGACGCACTGTCATTGCCCGTCGGAGTACGGCATGCCGCGCTTCAACGGCTCCGCTTCGGCGTGATATCGCCGCAATCCGGTACCGTGGCGATCACCAGGTGATCACGTCATGCTGCATCCGGGTGCGCCAAGGCGCCTTCGCGTCGACACAACGAGCAGGAGCAGTGAGAACGCTGCATCGGGTTTCATGCTTGTCCCCGCAGGCTTGGTGATCCTCTAAGATAATTCAAATTCCGGTACAGCCCGCACAGGCGGACTTCGCCCCGCACAGCCGAGGGCTTCACCACGGCAAGGGGCGAATACCAGTTTATTTTATGTTCTTAACTTTCATGCAGTCTGCAGGAGAGTGGAATGCTGGCGGGGATTCACGGGTATTTCACACATTAAGTTTCTTCAAGTTCATCAGGCATCCCGCGATACCATCCTGGTGTCTGATGATAAGTTCTAAATATCATTATGACAAGTTAACCGAAAAAAAACCGAAAACCGGCATGTAGAATAGTGATGGGAGGTTTGCAGGTGCCGGGCAATGTTCTGACACGCCCGACCTTCAATGCCGTCACCAGTATCGCATCGTTCTTGCCTGTTGAGGAACATTGCACATGGCCATCGAATTCGATGTATCGTGGGCACCTTCCGAGCACAAGACAGTCTCTCGCGAACCTGATAAGACCATTCGTGAGGTCGTCCAGAGTCTGGTTGTGCAACTGAACCTGCCAGAGTACGATCCGCAGGGACGGCGGATCGTCTACGGGTTATACCGCGAGCACGACGGCGAACGGGAACGTCTCCAGGAGACGCGCACGCTGCAAAGCGCGCGCATCCAGGCGCAAACGGTCTACATTGCGAATGTAGCTGCACCCTGGTGGCAGTCGAACGCTGCACCGCCTGCGCCAAAACCAAATCCCCCCCCTCCGACAAAGCCGCTGCCGCGACGACTCTCGTCGCCTGCATCCTGTCGGCTCAAACTGGCGCCTGATTGCACCGTTGTCGTTCAGGGCGATTATCTTGAACTCGACCGCGCCTACCTGTCGAGCAAACTGCCCCAGGCGGTCGTCCTGGCGGAAAAAGCGCGCATCTTCAGCGGGTTCGACTCGCGTCTGATGCACGTCAGCCGCAAGAACCACTGCGCCATCATTCGCCAGGGTGATCACTGGCTGTTGCGCGCATATAAACCCACCTACGTCAACGGCAAATTACTCAACAATGGTCAGACGGCGACAATTCAGCCGCCAGGAGCAGAGGTTGTTCTTGGAAACGGCGGATGGCCCATCACCATTGAACTGTTTGAGGCATAGCACCTTCCCGGCGCCTGTGCGCAATGGTCGTCATACCCACAATCACGCGAAGAACCATGTGAAAGGAGGATCAACGACGTATGCCGCCAATCAGTCTAGACCCGCAGCAGGCTCGTGCGACCGCATCGGTGTTCGATGGAGGCAAAGGTTCCATCGAAGGCGAGTTGAGTCGCATGATGAGTTCGGTCAACGAAGTGATGTCCACCTGGGCTGGTCAGAGCCGACAGCAGTTTGAGTCGCGCTGGGAAGAGTGGAGTCAGCGACTGCGCACCATGATGGACGAGTTGCAGAATCTGGCGAACGGACTGCGCCGCGAGGCGGAGGAATTTGAGTCTGTTGATCGGTCATTCAATGCATAAGGACGCCCTGAACAGGAACAGCGAATAAGGAGGATGCCATGCCCATGATCAGTCTTGACACCGATGCAGCACGCTCGGCTTCCGCAACGTTAGCTGCAAGCAAAAGTTCTATCGAAGGCGAACTGGGCCGCATGATGAGTTCGGCAAATGAGGTCATGTCGACCTGGTCTGGCACGAGTCGGCAGCAGTTCGAGTTGCAGTGGGAGCAGTGGTGCCAGAAACTGCGAACGATGATGGAAGAATTGCAGAGCCTCTCGAACGGGTTGCGCCGCGAGGCAGAGGAGTTCGAGGCGGTTGATCGATCATTCCTGGCTGCCTGAAGTGTGAATGTCAGACCCCGGAGGACGCTGCCTCTGGGGTCTCTTCCCCAACGACAATGACAGTGACTGATACCAATCCGACCAAAGCGCCAGCAATCGATGCGCCGGAGTCGTTCAACCGACCGCCGCGTATCCTGCGCAAGTTGCCAACCGATGAGATCGAGATTCCGGCACCGCCTGGCGCTCCAACACTGTCGTTGCCAGCGCGCCTTGGGTTCATCCTGCTTCCGGCGATAACCGGCATCTTCTACCTGATCGCCCTGATTGCACGTGGCGGTCAGGGAGGGAGCATCTGGCTGTCGTTGCCGATCGTGCTCATTTCATTCGCCAGCGTCGGGATCGGGATCTGGACCTATATCTCGCAACGTCGCGCCCAGGAGCAGGCTCGTCAGGAGTACGAGAATGCCTACGCCGAAACGCTTGAACGGGTTCGCTCCCATCTCCGTTTCCTTGATGCAGAACAGCGCAACGTGCGTGAGGCGAATGACCCTGAACCGACCACGCTAATGAAGATTGTTGAGGGTGATGGCGACCTGCCTGAACCGCGTCTCTGGGAACGACGCTTAAACGACGAGGACTTTCTTCGCCTGCGCATTGGGCGCGGCGACCTGCCCACCAGCGTCGCCATCAAGCCGCCGCGTGCCAATCAGTTCCAGTATACGCCGGAACTGCGGCGGGCGCTTGACCTGGCGCGCGAGTTCGCCATTGTGCGCGATGTTCCGATAACGCTCGCGCTCCGCCAGTGCGGTTCGATCGGCATTGCCGGCAATGACGCTGCTGTCGTCCAGTTTGTCTATGCGCTTATATGGCAGATCGTCGTTCATCATTCGCCGGATGAGGTGCGCCTAGCGGCGTTCTGGTCGGCACATTTCGATACAACATGGTCATGGTTGCGGTGGCTTCCGCATACGCGCGCTTTTGACGAAGAATCGTACCGTTTACTTGCACGCTATGACGGCGATCCCGATCACTTCACCCAGGTTGTTGAAAGTCTCCTGCGCGAACTGCGTCAGCGGATCGAGCATGGCGCCGCCAATCGTCCGCATGTTGTTATCGTGCTCGACAGTTATCCGACATTCGGCGCTCAGCACGACGTCTTTCTCGATCTGATGAGACGCGGGCGCTCGCTGGGCTTCAGCGTGCTGTTTCTTGTTTCCGAAGCGCGGCAGACGCCGGGCGAGTGCGGCGGCTACATTGAACTAACGCCGCGCACGCTGCTGGCCCTGGCGGGCGCCGAAGGAGGATACACCCCATTTTCTCCCGACAGTGTCGCGCGCGCTGAGAGTGAACGCCTGGCGCGCTCCCTGGCGCGCATCGCAGATGTCTCCTTCGACCAGCAACGTGAACTGCCGCGCAATGTGCGTTTCTCGACCATTCTGGACCTAGGAGAAGTTAAGACCTACGATCCAGAGCAGTTCTGGAAAGATCCCTCCGATAGCTGGCATCCGGCGCCTATCGGTATGACGGGACCCGACGCTCACCATGATCGCTTTGTGATCAATCTCAACGAAGGTTTTCACGGCGTCCATGGCATCGTCGCCGGAACCACCGGTTCGGGCAAGAGCGAATTTCTGCTTACCTTCCTGATGTCGCTGGCAGTGCTGCACAGCCCGGATCGCCTGAACCTCATGCTGATCGACTTCAAAGGCGGCGCAACGTTCAAAGACCTGGAACGTTTGCCGCACACGGTCGGTATGGTGACCGATCTGGCAGGGTACGAGGCGGAACGGGCGCTGATTGCGATCAACAGCGAACTCGACCGGCGCAAACAGCGATTGCAGCGCGCCAATGTCGCCAATATTCGCGAATATCGCCGCAGTATGGCACGCAATCCTTCCCTTGCGCCATTGCCAAACCTGATGATCGTGATCGATGAATTCGATGAAATGGTGCGCGACTACCCGGAGTTCGTACCCGAACTGATCCGGGTCGCCAAACAGGGGCGCAGCCTTGGCGTGCATCTGCTCTTTGCCACTCAGCAACCATCACAGGTCAAAGAAGGGTTGCTCCGCAACCTGACCTACTGGATAGCCCTCCGGGTTACCTCGACCGAGGACAGCAAGACGATGGTCACCATCCCCGATGCGGCATATCTGACGACCGAAACGCCGGGACGCGGCTACTTTCGGGTAAACAAACAGATCGTCGCCTTTCAATCGGCGCGTGTGACCGTGCCCTACCAGCCGTTTGAACGGAGCGACTCATTCGGCGAGGTCGATGTGACCGGACGGCGAAAGGTGATCAGCGCCCACGAACTGGGCATCGAGCGTTTTGTGGATGATGTGCTTCGCCTGTGTGAACAGTATCGCGCTGAACCACGCGCTCCGGAGATCATCACGCCACAGGTGGCATACCGGTACGCTTCGGCGGTTGCGCGCCGCGAACTGCCTGCGCCGGTCAACCCCGGCGAGCCGCAGGCGATCATCCTTCAGACGTTGAAACGCTACTTTGAGCAGACCGGCGAAGACGCAACCGAAGCTGGCAGGCGGATCATCCACGATATGGTTGCGCAACTCGAAGGCAAGCGCGATGTCGAGACCGAGCTGGCGCTGATTGTGGAAGCCATGGCGCGGGCGCGCGGACCGCAGTATGCCTCTGCAAAGTATCGGGTGTGGATGCCGCCGTTGCCTGATGCCATCCCGCTGGTCGATCTGCTCGATAGAATGCCGCACGCTCCAGACGCCTGGATGCAGGCGCCGATAGGTTTGCTCGACTACCCGACGCGCGCCGAGCAACTCCCGCTGGTCCTTGACCTGGCGGGCAAACACGGTAATCTGCTGGTTGTCGGCGGGTCGCGGTCGGGGAAAACCGTGCTGGTGCGCACCCTCATGCTGGCGCTCGCTATGGCGCACTCGCCCGCAGACTTGTGGATGTACACGATTGATGCCGGTGGTCGCGGGTGCGGCATGGCGCTGCCGCCTGTTGCAGATGTCGACGCGAGTGACAGGGTGCTGCCGCATCTGGCGGACATGCTGACACCGCAGGACAGTGTGCGCATCGAGCGGTTGCTGGTCGAACTCGAATTAGCCATCGAAGAGCGCCGCAGCCTACTGCGCACCCACGGCGTCGATACCCTCGGCGAGTACCGGCGCCTGCATCAGCGCAACCCATCGTTACCGCCGCCACCGCCGGGCATCCTGGTTGTGATTGACAACCTGGCTGATCTGGTCGGCGCACAACCGGAAACAACCATAGAAGCGCTCATAGCGCTGATCCGCGAAGCGCGTCCATTTGGTATCGTCTTCGTGGTAACGGCTGGACTGGCAAAGGACGTAAGCCGCTGGCAGGGGTTGTTCGAGACGCGCATTGTGTTGCGGGTCAATGATGAAAACGACTCGGATACGCTGCTCGGCAAAAAGGCTGCATCCCGCATCCGCGCCGATCAACCCGGACGCGCGTTCCTGCGCACCGGCGAAGGACCGGTGGAACTGCACATTGCGCTGCCGATCCTGCGCGATCTGCGACGCCGTGAAGGGCGCAGCGCCGACGATGCGCTGCTGTCCGGCGATATGCAGAGCGAACTTGAATACTCGCTGCGGATTGCTGCACGCCGCAATCGGTTCACGCCCGAACACGCTCGCCCGCGTCCGCTGCGCCTGCTGCCGCCGCGGATCGACCTGCACGACCTGCTGGGCGAAGTTCCGGCACCCGGCATCCCCTTTGCGCGCGATAGCCTGACGCTGCGTCCGGTGACTCTCGATTTTGACGGCGGTATGAGCCATCTGCTGATCGCCGGCGGTCCGGATAGCGGCAAATCAGAGACGTTGCGCACCATCCTTGCCGCGCTGATGCTGCGTTCCACGCCGGACGAGACGCAGTTCGTGCTGGTCGATTATCGCCGCCGCACGTTCCAGGACATCCTGGACACGCCGTTCGTGCCTGCCTGGTCGATCCAGGTTCCCCACGATCCCGTCCCAATGCCGTCGTCGTTTGCAACTGTCAAATATGACCAGCGCGACATCAACCTTGCCGTCACCGAAGGCGAACTAGCAGGGCTGTGCATGAAGCTGCGCGAGCGGTTGAATGAGCGGGTGCACCTGGGAGTATCCAGACCACGATTGATTCTGGCAGTCAACGACCTTGACCTGATGATCGGCAGAGAACAGGAGTATCTGGCGCAACTGGCGTCGCTGGCGATGCGTGGCAGCGATATTGGCTTCCACGTCATTCTCACGGCAACTGACTTTTCATCGTGGCAGAGCAATCAACTCATCAAAGCCATCCGCACGGAACGCTGCGGTCTCTTCCTAGGCAAACCGGCTGAACCCGGTAGTGACACGCCAAACATCGCAGGTGTCGGCGTCCGGTGGTCGAAAACACTGGCGAAAGCGCAATTTCCGCCAGGACGGGGGCTGGCGCTGCTGCGCGGTCAGCAGATGCTGGTACAGGTCGCCTATGCCGGTTCCGCGATGCTCGACGAGATCCGGCAGCGTTACCGGACAGCAGCGCAGATCGACGGGCAGAACGGCGCTCTCGACACCAACATCGGGCAGGTCGCCCCAGAGCGCAGCGCCGATGCGGAGCAGAACGGTGCCGACATCGGGCAGGTCGCCCCAGAGCGCAGCGCCGATGCGGAGCAGAACGGCTCTGACCGCGACACAGCACCTGTTTCCGTCAATGTATTGGCAAACCCGGTCCATGAGACAACCGGAGGTCGCAATGACTGAGTACGAACTGTGGCGCTACTTCGAGCAGTATGCTCAAATGAGCAACGCATGGTGGTATTCGGTTGCCGTATTGCCGGCGACGATTATTTCCGCATGCGCCTACTTCCTGATGTGGCTGGCGCTGCGACGAACCAGGCAGTTGCCCAAGATGTTTCTCTGGCTCTGCGTTGGCAGCATTCCGGTGATCCTGATCCTACCATCGTTCTATGTCAGCATCAATCTGACCGACGCTCTGGCGCGTGTCGGGTTTGTCGCTCCGGCGAACGAGCAGCAGATGAGCCGCGCTGTAGCGCTCCAGATCGGTGCGTACCTGAGTCAGATCGCCACCCTAGGCATCATCGGGGCATCGCTGGCAGTTGTCATTCTCATTGCTGCCATTCTGATCGGCGGCTATGCACCGCAGCAGATTATGCAAACCGTCCAGTCGCTGTCACAGAGTTTCTCTAAGGCAATGACGCGCGCCTTCGGACCGCCGCGGACAGCGCGGGTCGCCGCCAGCTCGAAGTACGGCATCATCAAGGTCATGCGCGCTGGTGCGCAACAGGGCGCGCAGTTCGGCGTGACCAACGGCGCAATCATCGGCAAGAGCGACGCGACAATGGTCATTACGGACGATATCGTGTCACGCCGTCACGCGCGTTTTGAAATCCGTAACGACTCGGTCTTTTTGATCGATATGAACAGCACAAATGGAACCTATGTCCGGCGCAACCAGCGCGACGAGGAACTCAACGGCGATCCGTTTGAATTGCGCCATGGCGACATCATTTATCTCGGCTCACCCTCAGAACCGGAATCGGTTGAGTTGCGGTATGAGCGCACCCCATCAGGAGGACAGTCATGAAGCGGATCGGTATCATCACAACCCTTCTCGTCGCCCTGCTCCTGGTTGCTCCGGCACACGCGCAAAGTCCCGCCTGCCAGGGGTTAGAGGTTCATGCTGCGCAACTCACGTTTCCAACCGTTGCCATTCAGTTCAGTGTCTGTGACGCCCAAGGGAACCAGATCACCACGCTGGACAGGAGCGCCGTCCGCATCATCGAAGATGGAACTCCGATCACCAGTTTCACCCTGGAATCGCAGACAGCGCACGATGGACAACCGGTTCAAACTGTGCCCCTGGTGAACGGCGGTACATTCACACTGGTGACGACCGGCGCAAGTATCGGGATTGTGTTCGACGCTTCGCAACTGCTCAACGGCACCGGTGCCGATGCTGGCGATCATCTCGGCGCGGCACGCGCCGCTATCGAAGCGTTTCTCCTTGAGCCGGGCGACCCGCCGCCGCCACGCACCCGATCGCCGGGCAATATGGAGCGTGTCGCGCTCTTCATCCCGGCGGATCAACCAGCGCAGGCGTTGCAGCCGGACGGGTTGCCGGGGTTCACTCAGGATCGGTATGCGGTGATCAATACCCTGCGCCAGAACCTGCCAGTCCGTCAGGGGAAGACCAGCCTGAATGCCGCCATTCAGGCCGCCATCGACGCCACTGCCCGCGATGCGCAGGAAAACGGCGGCAAAGCAGTGGTGCTGGTGGTGAGCGACGGTGGCGACGCGCTGACCGGCGACTCGTTCAATAGTTTGATCAGCCAGGCGTCGCAGAAACAGGTACAGATTGTCGCGTTCGGCGTCGGAACGGATAAAGCGCTGAAGAATAACGGCTTTCGGCTGAAACAACTCGCCGAAGCGACCGGCGGCATCTATCTTGAACGACCGGACGCGAACGGCGCTGGCAGCGCCTTCCAGCGCGTGGTGCAATCACAACCGGCTGCGATCTATACCGTGCGCTACGATACCCGGATCATCGACGATGGCAAATCGCACACGGCGGTTCTGGAGGTGGTTACTCCTTCAGGAACGCGGAGCTATCCGTTTCCGCTCACCTATGCCGGTGTGACAACCGGCGTTACGCTCGCGCCGTTAGGAGACGTGCTGCTGCGGCAGTATTTCATGTTCGCCATTCCAATTGCCGTCATGCTCTCACTGCTGTTGACCCTGATGAGCGGTGTTATCTTCTGGGTAAGCAGCGCTTCGTCCGGCATAACACGCGGAAAGACACGACACTGAGCGCCAGAGGTGGATCATGCCTGAAATCCCAATTCCGTCACGGCTGGGCAATTTTGAGATACTCGACCTGATTGGCGTCGGACTGAGCGGCGAGGTCTACAAGGCGCGCTACCACGATGGCACGATGGTGGCGCTCAAGGTGCTTGCCGCGAAACATCATAAAAATCCGACGGTGTTTGGATATTTCACTAATGAGCAACTGTTGCTCCGCGAAGTGGCGCAGCACCGGCGCCACCCGCATATCGTCGAATATCTCACCAGTA
>JAGHYV010000083.1 GCA_017743475.1 Roseiflexus sp.
GAGTATGTCGTGTCGGCGCGAAGACCGTCGTAATGGAACGAAAAGAGACTTCAATCTCTTGGCGCTTGTGATGATGTTCTGAAGCGCTAGTCCTCAATTTCGTGCCTCGTTTTTCGCACTCAATGTGCCGTTGCGTGGTTTTCTGAGAGGTTGACGCGCCTCAAGGATGCGGGCTGCGCTGTGGTATCCCTGTTCACGTGCGCGCCGGAGGTGCATCCTCGCTTGCATGCGCGCCGGAGGCGCGCGCACCCAGGCGCAATGCGACCGCTACACCCGGACGAAGCGCGGGCGTCCCTGCCAGCCTGCGCGCTGGAGGCGTATCCTCGCTCGCATGCGCGCCGGAGGCGCGCACCCATGAACTCGAACGGCGCGCGGGCGTCCTGCCCGCGTTGCGGCTCCGAGGACACGATGCGCGCGCACCCAGGCGCAATGCGACTGCTACACCCGGACGGAGCGCGGGCGGCTCGCTCGCTTGCATGCGCGCCGGAGGCGCGCGCACCCATGAACTTGAACGGCGCATGGGCGTCCCGCCCGCGTGAGGCCTCCCCTGGGAGCGCGGGCGTCCCGCCCGCGTTGCGGCTCCGAGGACACGATGCGCGCGCACTCAGGCGCAATGCGACCGCTACACCCGGACGGAGCGCGGGCGTCTCGCTCGCCTGCATGCGCGCCAGAGGTGCGTGTACCCAGGGTCTGCTCTAGGTGGGCGCGCGTCCCCACCCGCATACGCGCAAGATAGGTGCGCTTCCGGGTGCATTTCTTGTATTTTGCCCGGTGGAATATAATTCGTAAAGATCGGTGTTGCACACTCCTTATCTGTTGTGTGCAGGATCGTTCACGCTTCGCGCACGCCCATGCAGCGCGCGGCGGTTTCGTTGACGTTGTAAGCATCCGCGACAGGCACAGATGACTCGATGGTACGACTCGAAGACATTCAACCTGCTGCGCTCCTCCGCGGCATCCTTCCCAATGCGGCGGTCACGGTCGTGAGCGTTCAATGGCATGGCGCCGATGCAATCACGCTGGTCTACCGCGATCCCGATGGGAGAGTCGCCGACCAGTTGCTCTTCCGCTCCGACGAAACCCGACTCACCCTGGTCGATCAGGGGCGCCCGTGGAGTTTCGACGGCGACGGCGCGCTCTTTCGGCTGGTGGCCGAGGCGCATCGTATCCGTCTTGCGCATCTGTTCGATCCGCTGCTGGCGGTGCATACCTCGCTGGTGGAGCCGCTTCCCCATCAGATTACCGCCGTCTACGAAATGATGTTGCCGCGGCAGCCGTTGCGCTTTTTGCTGGCTGACGATCCCGGCGCCGGGAAGACGATTATGGCCGGGCTGCTGATCAAAGAGCTGATCGCCCGCGGCGACCTCCAGCGCTGCCTGATTATCTGCCCCGGTAATCTGGTTGAGCAGTGGCAGGATGAACTCGACCGTCGCTTTCACCTGCCCTTTGAGATCCTCACCAACGACAAGCTCGAAGCCGCCCGCACCGGCAACTGGTTCCTGGAAAACCATCTGGTTATCGCCCGCCTCGATAAGCTGGCGCGCAACGAGGATGTTCAGGCGAAACTCGCCGCGCCGGACAACCGCTACGACCTGGTGGTGATCGATGAGGCGCACAAGCTCTCAGCCAGCTTCTTCGGCGGTGAAATCAAGTACACGAAACGCTACCGGCTGGGCCAACTCGTCTCCGGTCTCACGCGCCATTTTCTCTTGATGACCGCGACGCCCCACAATGGCAAGGAGGAAGATTTTCAACTCTTCCTGGCGCTCCTGGATGGCGACCGCTTTGAGGGCCGTTTCCGCGATGGGGTGCATCAGGTCGATGTCTCTGACCTGATGCGGCGCATGGTGAAGGAAAAACTGCTCAAGTTCGACGGCACGCCGCTTTTCCCGGAGCGGATTGCCTACACCGTACCGTACCGGCTCTCGCCTGATGAGGCGTATCTCTATAAAGAAGTCACGACGTATGTGCGCGAAGAGTTCAACCGCGCCGAGGCGTTGCAGAATGATAAGCGGGCAGGGACGGTGGGGTTCGCGCTGACGATCTTGCAGCGACGGCTGGCCTCTTCGCCGGAAGCGATCTATCAGTCGTTGCGCCGTCGGCGCGAGCGGCTGGAGCGACGCCTGCACGAGTTGGAGTTGGGGCAGCGTGGAGCGCTCGCTTCCCCCGCTCTCCAGCAGGAGAAGGTCGGCAGGGGGAGCGGGTTCCCGCCGGATGGGGGGTGGCTGGCGGGTCGTGATCTCACCGCCGAAGACCTCGAAGACCTTGAAGAGGCGCCAGACAACGAGCTGGCGCAGGTCGAAGAAGAGATTCTCGATCAGGCGACCGCCGCAAGCACGATAGCCGAACTCCGACTCGAGATCGACACCCTGGCGCGTCTGGAGAAACTGGCTGACCGCGTGCGCCAGAGCGGTCAGGATACCAAGTGGCTCCAGTTATCACAATTGCTCGGTGAAATCTTTACGCCCGCAGCGCTGGCGCCTCGGATTGCGGAGACGCAAACGCCGTATGGGGCAGGGACCATTCCGAAGCCGACCCCTTCGCCGCACCAGAAACTGGTCATCTTCACCGAGCATCGCGATACCCTTGTCTACCTGAACCGGAAGATAGAAGCTCTGTTCGGGCGGCCCGAAGCCGTGGTGGTCATTCACGGCGGCATGGGGCGCGAAGAGCGACGGAAGGCGCAGGAACGCTTCCTGCACGACCCGGAGGTGCGCGTTCTGCTGGCGACCGATGCTGCAGGCGAAGGGATTAACCTTCAGCGCGCCCATTTGATGGTCAACTACGATCTCCCCTGGAACCCCAATCGCCTGGAGCAGCGCTTTGGTCGCATTCACCGCATCGGTCAGACAGAGGTCTGCCATCTGTGGAACCTGGTGGCCGACGAGACCCGTGAGGGCGATGTGTACCGTCGGTTGCTCGAAAAGATCGAAGAGGCCCGCCAGGCGCTTGGCGGACAGGTCTTTGATGTGCTCGGCAAACTCCAGTTTGACGGAAAGCCGTTGCGCGACCTGATGATCGAAGCGATCCGCTACGGCGACCGGCCAGAAGTACGCGCCCGACTTTCGCGAGCGATTGAGAACGCGGTCGACACGACGCGGTTACAGAATCTGCTGGAGGAGCGGGCCTTGGCGCACGATGTGATGGACGTGAGTCGCGTGGCCCGCATCCGTGAAGAGATGGAACGCGCCGAGGCGCGCCGGCTGCAACCGCATTACATCGAGTCCTTCTTCCTTGAAGCCTTTCGCCGCCTGGGAGGCGTGGTGCGCGAGCGGGAATCGCGGCGCTACGAAGTTGCGCACGTGCCTGCGCTGGTGCGCAATCGGAGTCGGCAGATCGGGGTGGGCGATCCGGTGCTCCCACGCTATGAGCGTATCTGCTTTGAGAAGGGTCTCATCGCGCCGCAGGGACAACCGCTGGCCGCCTTCGTCTGCCCTGGACATCCGCTGCTTGATGCGGTGATCGATCTGACCCTGGAACAGCATCGTAACCTGCTGAAGCGCGGCGCCGTCCTGGTGGATGAACGGGATTTCGGAACCGAACCGCGGGTGCTCTTCTTCCTCGACCATGCCATCCAGGACGCAAACCTGCTCCCGTCCGGCGAGCGGCGCACCATCTCGCGCCGGATGCTCTTCATCGAGATTGACGCCCACGGTCGCACCCGCCACCTCCAGTACGCGCCCTATCTCGACTACCGACCGCTCGCCGATGACGAACCGGATGCTGCCACGCTGCTGGCGCGTCCCGAAGCGGCGTGGATCACGCACGATCTGGAACAGCGGGTGATGAATGATGCCATTGCCCATATCGTGCCTGAGCATGTGCGTGAGGTGCGCGAGCGCCGGAAGGTCTGGATTGAGAAGACTCGCGCCGCAGTGCGAGACCGTCTGACCAAAGAGATTGCATACTGGGACCATCGCGCTGAGGAGTTGAAATTTCAGGAAAGGGCCGGCAGGCGGAATGCGCGACTCAATTCCCAGGAAGCGCGGAAGCGCGCCGATGATCTGCAGGAGCGATTGAATCGACGAATGGACGAACTTGCACGTGAAGAACAGATTTCCCCCCTGCCGCCGAAGCTGATCGGCGGGGTCGTGATCGTGCCGTTGGGCTTGATTGCCGTCATCACCGGTCGTCCGCTTCCGCCGCCGACGCACCCTGTGGATACGCAGGCACTTGCCGCGCGCGCGCGCGCCATCGTGATGGACATCGAACGTCGTCTGGGGTACGAACCCACCGACCGGGAATCGGAGCGCCTCGGCTACGACATCGAAAGTCGCGTACCGGGGACCGGCAAACTGCGATTCATTGAAGTGAAGGGCCGAATCGCCAGCGCCGATACCATCACGGTCACGCGCAATGAGATTCTCACGGCGCTCAACAAGCCCGACGACTATATCCTGGCCATGGTCGAGTTCCGGCATGACGGCAGCCACCACGTGCGCTACCTGCGTCAACCCTTCCGGCGTGAACCGGACTTCGGCGTGACCAGCGTCAACTATGACGTTGCTGAACTCTTCAACCGGGGAAAGGAACCTGCATGAACTCGCTCAAACCGCGCAAGAAACTGATCGAAACGGCCCTGCCGCTCGACGCCATCAACGAGGCCAGCGCCCGTGAAAAGTCAATCCGCCATGGCCACCCCTCCACGCTGCACCTGTGGTGGGCGCGCCGCCCGCTGGCCGCTGCCCGCGCCGTCCTCTTCGCTCAACTGGTCGATGACCCGTCCGCCTGGCCCGACCTGTTTCCGACGGAAGCGGATCAGCAGCGCGAGCGCGAACGGTTGTTCCGCATCATCGAGCGCCTGGTGCAGTGGGAGAACACCACCAATGAGGAGGTGCTCGAGCGCGCCCGCCGCGAAATCCGCCGGAGTTGGGCGCGGCACTGCTTGGGCGCAGCGGCGTCACGCCTTTCAGACGACGAGATTGTTGAAGCGATCCATGCGGGCAGGATGCCCGCGCTCCCAGCCTTCCACGACCCGTTTGCCGGTGGCGGGTCCATTCCGCTGGAGGCACAACGATTGGGGCTGGAAGCCTACGCCAGCGACCTCAACCCGGTGGCGGTGACGATCACCAAGGCGATGATCGAGATTCCGCCGAAGTTCCGCGACTGCCCGCCGGTCAACCCGCAGGATCGCCAGCGGGTGGGTCTGGAGGCATGGCGTGGGGCGCAGGGGCTGGCGGCAGACGTGCGCTATTACGGGCAGTGGATGCGCGAGGAAGCGCAGCGCCGCATCGGGCATCTGTACCCGCCCATCACCATCACGCCAGAGATGGCGGCGGAGCGTCCCGACCTGCGGTCGCTGATCGGGCAGCAGCTCACGGTGATTGCCTGGCTGTGGGCGCGCACCGTGCGCAGTCCCAATCCGGCCTTTGCCCATGTCGAGGTGCCGCTGGTCGCGACTTTCGTCCTGTCCAGCAAACCTGGCCACGAGGCATATGTCGAACCCGTGGTGGAAGGGGACACCTACCACTTCACGGTGCGCGTCGGGACGCCGCCGGCGTGGGCGAAGAACGGCACGAAGCCGGCTCGCGGCGCGAACTTCCGCTGCCTGCTGTCGGGCGCGCCGATTGCAGGCGACTACATCAAGGCCGAAGGGCAAGCAGGGCGGATGGGCGCTCGGATGCTGGCGATCGTCGCCGAAGGGCCACGGGGCCGGGTCTACCTGCCGCCGACTGCCGAGCACGAGGCGATAGCGCGCAGTGCACAGCCGACGTGGAAGCCAGAAATAGATATTCCTCCAGATAGGCGCTCCATGTTTACGCCGCTGTATGGGTTGACAACGTTTGCCGACCTCTTCACCCCGCGCCAACTGGTGGCGTTGACGACGTTTGCCGACCTGGTGGGCGAGGCGATTGAGCGCGTGAAGCGCGACTACCTCAGAGCGAAGGCAGGAACGCCCGCCTCCGGTCCGAGTACGCCCGCCTCCGGCGCGCCCACCACAGATCACCTGGGTACGCGCGCCTCTGGCGCACCCACCACAGATCACCTGGGTACGCGCGCCTCTGGCGCGCCCAACCCGGGTACGCCCGCCTCTGGCGCGCCCGCCACGGGTATGCCCCCCTCTGGCTCACCGCTCAAGCCGCCACGCGGCTGGCACTCACGCGGATACCATCCTCATCTCGACACCCCTGGAGTCGTCCAAAGCATCACCTTTCGCCTGGCAGACAGCGTTCCCGTCGCCCTGCTCGCCCAATGGCGCGAGGAACTGGGGCTGGTCATCGCAGAGCAGCGGCATCAGGAGCAGCACCCGAACACGGCAGCGCATCATCGGCGCCCGCAACCGGGCGATGATCGGCACATCCGGGAAGCGGAGTTACGCAAACGGATCGAGCGCTATGAAGACGCTGGACACGGCGCCTGCTGGCTCCGCGACCCGCGCATCGCTGAACTGGTTGAACACGCCCTGCTGCACTTCGACGGCGAGCGCTATCGTCTGCTCGAATGGTGTATTATGCCCAACCATGTCCACGTCTTGATTGAGACGCTGCCCGGCCATCCGCTCGGCGACATAGTCCGATCATGGAAGACCTTTACGGCGCGCGAGGCGAACCAACTCCTCAATCGCACAGGCTCTTTCTGGATGGTTGATTATTTTGACCGATATGTGCGGGATGAGCGGCATCTGGCAGCAGTGCGGGCATATATCCGCGAGAACCCGGTCAAGGCGGGGCTGTGCGCAACTGCTGAGGAGTGGCGTTGGGGGAGTGCGTGGGCGGGGCGGGCCGGAGGCCCGCGCACCCAGGCGGGGCAGGGCGAAGACCCGCGCACCCAGGCGGGGCAGGGTGAAGACCCGCGCACCCAGGTGGGGTGGGGCGGGGACCCGTGCACCCAGGCAGTGCGGGCCGGAGGCCCGCGCACTCAGGCGGAGCAGGGCGAAGACCCGCGCACCCAGGATGACGACGACCTCCCCCTCCACGCGGGCGGTACCGGCGCGACCGCCTATGCCCAGGCGGTGGGGGTGTATCTGGCGTTTGGGGTAAGTCGATTGGCAAACAGGCTTGCTACCATCTGTATTTGGAATAGGATAGGTGAAAAAATTGAACAAGTGTTTGCAAGACAAGCAATCCCTATGACATGGGATTTCGCTGAAGCAAATGTCTTTTCTGACTCGACAGGAGGGTGGAATGGGACATTAGAGTGGGTGCCAGCGCTGTTGGAAGCACTTCCTAATATGATGGCCGGTTCTGCTTCCCAAGCTGATGTTTCCATTCAATCGATAAGTATGGGAAAAATTATTTCCACCGACCCACCCTACTATGACAACATCGGCTACGCCGACCTGTCGGACTTCTTCTACGTCTGGCTGCGCCGCACACTCAGACCGATCTTTCCCGACCTCTACGCTACCGTCGCTACGCCGAAGGCGGAAGAGCTGGTCGCCGCGCCCTACCGTCACGGCAGCAAACAGGCCGCCGAGCGCTTCTTCATGGAAGGCATGACCCGCGCGCTGCACAACCTGGCCATGCAGGCCTACCCCGCCTTTCCGGTCACCATCTACTACGGTTTCAAACAGCAAGAAGTGAGGGAAGAGAAGAGAGGGGAGAGAGAGCCGCTCGATCTCAACGCTCACTCCTCACTCCTCTCCACTCACTCCTCTACCGGCTGGGAAACCTTCCTGGAAGCGGTCATCCAGGCCGGCTTCGCCATCACCGGAACTTGGCCCATGCGCACCGAGCGCCCTACGGGAGTCAAGGCGCAAACCAACGCTCTCGCCTCCAGCATCGTGCTGGTCTGTCGTCCACGTCCGGCGGATGCCCCCATCGCTACCCGCCGCGAGTTTGTCGCCGCGCTCAACGCCGAACTGCCGGCGGCGCTGGCGGCGTTGCAACGCGCCAACATCGCGCCGGTCGACCTGGCCCAGGCCGCCATCGGACCAGGCATGGCGATCTACACCCGCTATGCCCGCGTGGTTGATGCCCAGGGCGCGCCGGTGCGGGTGCGCGAGGCGCTGGCGCTGATCAATCAGGTGCTCGACGAGGTGCTGGCCGAGCAGGAGGGCGATTTCGACGCCGACACGCGCTGGGCGCTGGCCTGGTTCGAGCAGCACGGCTTTGCCGAAGGGGAGTTCGGCGTGGCGGAAACGCTCTCGAAAGCCAAGAACACCAGTATCGAGGGACTGGCTGCGGCCGGGATTCTGGAGGCGAAACGGGGCATGGTGCGTCTGCTGAAGCCTGCCGAACTCGCCGCCGACTGGGACCCCGCCAGGGATACCCGCTTCACGCATTGGGAAGCCGTCCATCACCTGATCCGGGTGCTGGAGACCGGCGGCGAAATGCAGGCGGCGGAGCTGGCGGCGAAGCTGGGCAGTCGGGCTGATGTGGCCCGCGAGCTGGCGTACCGGCTCTACACCATCTGCGAGCGTAAGAAGCGCCCGGACGACGCCTTTGCATATAATGCGCTGGTGCAGAGCTGGGGTGAGATTGCGCGGCTGGCGTGGGCAAGCGCCAAACAAGGTATTGAGCAGACAGCATTTGGAGGAGATTTCTCATGAACCGTGTCCACATCGAGTTTCAGCGGGTGCAAACGTGGATCTTTGCTGTGCCGCGCTTGCGGGCAATGGTTGGCGCCAATACGCTCCTCGGCGAGACGTTGCGTGTCGAACTGCCGCAACTGGCGCGTCAAAAAAATGGGAGCTGGTTACTCGCGCCGATCGCTTCGCATACAAGCTACCCTGCTGCCGACCCAGACGATCCCTTGAAAGACCATGACGACCCGGCGGCAGACGCGCGGGTCGGTGTTCTCTCTCGTGACGGCGGTCACTTCGAGGCCCAATTTGCAAGCGGCGCCCAGGCGTTCGCAGAAGAAGCCAGGAAACTTATTCAAGAACGACTTCCTGGACTTCGCTTTCGCGTCACGGTTGATGGAAAAGAGTTGAAGAAGAGTCGGGTGCATCTGTCCACTGAGTTACCAGTGTTAGCTCCCTGCGAATGGACGGGACGCGGTTTGGCGTCGGCGATCATCGAGCAAGGTGATGAGCGTCCAGCGGTGTCGCTCGATGTAGAAAGCAGGCATCAGGCAGCGAAGAAGTCAGAAGAGGGACGTGCGCGTGATCTGGCCAGTCTGCTAATATCGATGACAAACCTCAAAGGATTGCAGCGTCCACAAGATTTGGATGAACTGGTCGGTAAGAGATACCTGGCGCTGATCCAGGCGGATGGCAACGGTGTGGGCAGTGCGGCGGCGGGTAAGTGCGACAGCGACCGTGCAGCGTTTTTTCATCGCAATCGTGTGCTTCTGCGGCGCGCCCTGCAGTTTGCAATCAACGAGCACAGCCCCAGACAGGGCCAGGCTCCGCTCGTTCCACTTATGCTCGGTGGCGACGATCTCCTGCTGGTATGTCGGGCAGAAATCGCACTACCATTTGTGGTTACCCTCTGCAAGGAACTCGACCGGATTCAATTCAATAACTCTAACTTTAAGCTAACTCTGGGAGTGGGTGTCGTCATAGCGAAGCCCACCGTCCCAATCTATCGCCTGCACGAAGTTGCCGAGCAGCTTGTCAGTTCGGCAAAACGGCGCTTTCGCGGCTTTGCTGGAAACACTGCCCGTTCCGTTGTTGACTGGGCCGTGTACACCACGTCGTGGGCGGATGAGCCAGGGGAAGTCCGTCGCCGTGACTGGCTCTGCGGCACCAAACAGGAGCTGCGCATTCTCTCCCAACGCCCGCTCGACGTGCTCGGCGAGGGTCCTGGCACGCTGCAAGGTCTGGTAGCTGGTGTGGCGAAGCTTAAGGACGCGCCGCGCTCGCAGCTTCACTACCTTGTTGACCAGCTCTCAAGAGGCCGCACGTTGTCAGAACTGGCTTTTGAGGAGCTGTCGTTAGAAGCGCGCAGGGCGCTCAGTAACGCTGGCGTAAGCACGGTTTGGAGACCGACATCAAACAATGGGCCGTGGCTGACAGAATTGTTTGACCTCTTCGAAGTATTCGAGATTGCCCGACTCGGCAAGAGCGCGTAGGCATTGGAAAGGGGAGTTTGCCCATGACCAATAGTTGGGTACGTTACAGACTCACAGCTGAACTGCTTTCTGATACCCACCCCGGATCCGGATCGGGAGGAGATGGTGTTGACTCGCTCATTGCACGCGATCGGTACGGCCGGCCCGTGATCTGGGCATCGCATGTTGAGGGTGTGTTGCGCGATGCTGCCCGCAGGCTAAAGGGTAACGCGGCAGCCAGGTGTTTTTTCGGCTGTGCTGGTGGACAGCGGCAGCATGCTGTATTTACCTCTCTCTACACGCAGGAAGATCCTAAGAGTCGCATCTGGCGCTCGACCGCACGCAAGGCATTCGACAACCGTGCGCCTAAGGATGACACATTGCGCGCTATTGAGTTTGTGCCAAAGGGCACGAAGTTTTTTGGTGAGGTCGAGTTGCCAGAAAGTGACCTTCCAGTGCTGCAACGATTGGTAAAAGAGGTGGATGCGCTTGGTAGTGGACGCGCTTCTGGATCGGGACGTGTAAAGCTATCGCTTGAGAAGATCGAGATAGAACCGCAATCTACTGATGGCGCAACCGGTCGCCTGCTCCTGTTGCTCAAGAATCGCGATCCGCTCTGCATCACTGCAACGGCAATGCCAACAAACCTGATTCCGAGCTTTCCCTTTGTGCCGGGTCGTGCACTGCTGGGCACAATAGCAGACTGGCTTATCACGGAGGGTCATCAAGACTCGGCATCACTGCTGACCTCGGGCTGCATTTCGGTGAGCGATGCGCTGCCGTTGCCAGAGATGCCTGCCAGCCTTGAGGCAGTTGAAGTGTTGCCTGCGCCGCTTTCGCTTTATAGTGAGAAGCCAGCAGGCGCAGCGGGTGAGGTGCCGTGGTGGGCGCAGCCGGTAACGCCGACGCAAAGGTTCGACGTATGGAGCGCGCAGGGAGGTAAAAACCTTAAACGCCCCGAAGACGATCTGTTCATTTATCGTCCATCTCCGGACGATTCCTGGAGAACCTTCCGGCCCGCGCGCCGTGTGCGTCTGCGCAACGGACGACCCGATCCAAAGCAGGCTGATGTTTCGCTATTTGCCATTGAGCAGATCGTGGAAGAAACGCCCTTCCTCGCCGAGCTGCGAGGCGCACCTGAGAACATGCGGCGACTTGCGGAGCGGCTGGAGCCGGTGCTGAGCGGATCGCGCTGGCTGCGCGTTGGGCGCGGAGGCGCGCCTGTCGAGGTAGTACGGCTTGCATGGGTGAATGAAGCCCCTAAGTCACAACCTCAGGAGAAGGCCTTGCTTATCCTGATCTCTGATCTACTCGTGCGTGACGAAAACCTGCGCTGGCGAACTGTGCTCGATAAAGCGACACTCCAGGGTATGCTCGGTGAGAATGGGCAGATTCAATTCGGGAAATCGCTTCAAGACAGCGTGATGGTTCACGGTTTCAACGGCACATCGCGGTTGTGGCGCATGCCGGCGGCGGCCATTCGTCGCGGCTCGGTCTTTGAAGTATCAGGTTCCGGTGTTGGCAAGCTCGCCGAACGGGCCGCGAAGGGCGAGTGGCTCGGCGAGCGCACCCACGAGGGCTTTGGCCGCTTCCGGCTTGATACCGCGCTTCCTGGCGTGACCCGTGAGCAACAGGTGAGAAGTGAGATCGCACCGCGACCCGACGACCCGGAAGATACCGTTGCTGCGGAAACGAAGAAGTGGTTCGATCAGCATAAAATCCTCGCGCAGATGGATGGCGAACGCAAGCCGAGCCTGTCGCAGTGGATGGATCTTGTGGCTGATCTCGAGCGCAATGATGCGCGAGCGATTGAACAACGTCTCAATCCAACCACAGCAGGCGCCAGAAACTGGAAGCACAAAGATGCTGCGGAGGTGTTGAACAGGCTTAAAGATGTCCCGCTTGAGCAGCGCGCAGTTTATGCGCAATACTTCGTGCGCTGGCTCCGTGTAGGGTTGCGCGCCAATCAAGACAAGGAGGCAGTATGACACCGCGACTGACGCTGTTCACCGCCATGCTCGTGCAAGACTCTGCGCTCTCGGTCTCGGGCCTTGAACGGGAGAGCAACTCTGACCGCCCTTTTGCAATTGTAGATGGCAGGCCAGTGCTGGTCGGCCGTTCACTTAAGGGCGCGGCAGTCGCGATGGCAAAGCGTTTCTTTGATCCTCTCCCACGCGCTATCTCCGACGACATCCAGCATGGCGCACTGCGACGCTCGGTCTGGGAATTCGCGGACGCGACAACAGAGGCGACCCTGCGTCTGCGCGCCGGTGTAGGAATTCGTCACAAGACCGATGCACGGGCGAGCAGGCTGCTCTACGACTGCGAGGTGATCCCTGCTGGCACGCGCTGGCATCTTGCCATTCGCGTTGATCGCTCCTACGCAGTGAATGATGACGAGTTCACCGAGGCCGAAGGCATTCTCGGCTATGTGTTAGAGAAGCACTGGAAAGAGGGGCGCTGCTGGCTGGGGGGTGGTGTAGCGCGTGGGTTGGGGTGGTGTCACATAGAGAAATTGCACGCTTATAGACTCGACGCAGAAGACTACGACAAATGGGTCGAATCAGGGCGCCAGCAGTTACCAACACCACTTGATGCCATCCCAACTGTCGCGCCAACGCGCTCGTGGTGTTTCCGCACGCTCGACGTACATATCTCGTTTGGAGAGTACAAGCCCGATCCCAACGAAGCCGCCTGGGGGCTGGATATGCTGGCTATTGGAACCCATGACGCCGACCGCGTCTTCCAGCCTGCTGGCGATGGCGAGTGGGCTAGACCGGCCTGGGCTATCAACGCCGCAACGCCAGCCGAACTGAGCACCGACCGTGCGATGTTGATGGATGGCGCTCGTCCGTTGCTGCCAGGTTCCAGTTTCCGCGGCCCCCTGCGCCATGCCTATTCGCGTGCCGAGCGTGCCGCCGGGCGCGAGGTGAAGGATCCGCATCTCTTCAAGGGTGACGTTGGAGATGATGACCCTGCCGGGCAGGTCTTTGGCACGACCAACAAAAGCAGTCGCGTCCTGATCCGCGACGCGCGGGCTAAAGATGGCTGGGCAGCGGCAAGACTGCATATGCACGCCGAAGACGAGTTTTCGGCTGGCTCTTACGGCAGCGCCAAGCGCAATGCGGTGCGCCTGCTCAAGGGCGTCTTTCCGGTGCGCATCGTTGTCGAGGGAGCAACGCCTGATGAGGTCGAACCACTCGTCAAGCTGATTGACCAACAAGTGGCGCTGGGTGCGCTGGGGCACCTGCCCATCGGAGGCCATAAGACGCGCGGAGCTGGCTGGGGACACTGGCAGGCGCAGCCCTGGCGCATGGATGACGTGCAGAAACTAAGGGATTGGACGCCGCTGAAAGAGCCTGAGACCACGCCGACCATCCAGACAGGTTCACCTTCAGGATTCATAGACCGTCGTGATCCACTCCAAGAAGTTCGAATACGCACCACGCACGGAACACTCAACGGCACGCTGACCCTCGGAGCGGCTGCCCGGCAAGCGCAGTCAGTGTTTGGCACCCATTCGCTCGTTGCCTGGTGGTGTGACCCAAGTATTGACCTTAGCCGCGCTACGCCACCGGCGACCTTTGGATGTACCTGGCCGCTCGACGGCGATATCCTGGTAGACGAAGTAGCCTTCTATGCCGGGCGTGCTGTCTGGCGTGCAGTGCGCACAACGAATGGCGTCCGATATGTGTTTATTGAAGAAGTCGGCGCGAACGAGACTGGTGACGTGCAGAAGGCGCGTGTTGTTTTCACCCCCGCGCGGCTGCATGATGATTTCCGGCGTTTCTCTGCCACACGGACTGGACGTGGGCAGGTGTTGCTGCGTGAGTGGTATGTCGGTGATGAAATGCTCGGCTTTACGCTTGAGCAGATCGATCAGGAGATGCGCTGATGTCAGAGAAACCGTATCGAATCCGTGTTCGTGTGCTTGATGGGAAGCCGCGTAGCCAGAAGGACTTGAACAAACTCAAGAGCAATATATTGGGCATGGCCCACCTCGACATTTTCGACGCCAAGGGCGGTGTTGAGTTGATCGTGTGCGCTTCACAGGAAAAGCATCTGGCTGATGTGCGCGCAAAGCTCCATCATGCGGGTCTCGAAGAGATCGAAGGTGGCGATACCTCCGTCCCCGCAGCCGCAAGGCCGATGCCTCAGCAAGGTTCACGCCAGGACATGTCGCAGGATCGCGGTAGACGGGAGCGAAGCAAACGGCAGCAACCCGGCAGCGCACAGGGCTCGTCAGAGGAGCCGCCACCTGATCTGCGTAAAAAGCCGTATGGCTTCGTCAGGCTCCCTGAAAGATTTACTACTGCTGAACCTGTTTGGCACGACGGGACGAGCAGCGCTGGCAGGTTGTCGGGGGAGATTCGCTTCGAACTCGAGACCTTGACGCCGCTTCTGGTCGGGTGGGAACGATTTCAGATCAATCACCCTGATAATCCCTGGCCAGTGCTCACCTGCAAGGTTGATGACCGTGAGCGTGAGGCGTTCATCCAAGAGTCTGCACGAACCTTGTTTCCTGATGTTGCTAACGCAGATCCCAAGAAACAGGAAAAGTTAGAGAAAGACCGACAAAGGTACATCACGCATACCAAGAGTCGCATAATCAAGCTGGAGTTGATGAAAGTTGGTTTGACCATTGAATCCAAATCGGTGCTCTGCCCGCTGCGCGCGCCGTGGGACAAGCGCCCCGTCATCATCCCCGGCGACACGCTGAAGGGCCTGCTCCGGCACGAACTGGGCGCGCTGCTTGGCGCGCCGATGGAGCGCGTGGCTGAGCGTTCGTATTCATATCGGCCAAATGCGATGTTTCCGGATAAGACTGAGAGGCGATTTCTCGTTCCGCGACTGGCTCGAGTACCGCCGGATGGCGTCAAGTTGATGCCGTTGTGTGGGGATCATCAAGCTCGCGTTCCCACGAAGTTAGAGTTATTCCCCGCAACGCTTGAGTACAACAAGAAGGATTACCGCTTCGACGATAGAAATGGCGCTCCGTACCGGGGCGGTCAGGGCGCGGGCGAGAAACTCAACTCGAAACGCAACCTGCACAAGACGCTCGCCGCGAACCCGAACGCAACGGTTGAAACCGTCGATGTTCCGGAGACGGTTCAGCAGGGCTACCTTGCGACGATCCGCCACCTCGCCGATCTCGCTCACGGCCATTTCTCTGAGCGGCATCCTGACGTTCCCAACGTGGTGAAGAGTGACGATGCTCGCAACCGCATCCTCAAAGCTGCGAAAGATGAAGTGTTCCAACCTGGAGATATGATCTGGGTCGAATGGGACACCGAGAGAGAATGTATCGTCTCATTCGGCTGGCACTACTACTACCGCTGGGCATATGTCGATACGGTTCGCAGGGATGCCGACGCTCCGAACGGCGAACGGCGCGGTCTCTTCCCGCTGCCTGACGAGCGAGCACAGGACGGCGACGGCGCGCCCAGGGCGCTGTCGCCTGTGCGTCGGCTCTTCGGCTACACCGGCGACAACGAAGGCAGCGCAGGCATCGGCAAAGGTGACTATGAACAGCTCATGGGGCGTGTCTCTATCAATGCTGCCCTCGAGGTTGTTGGTGAGTGCGAGACCGATGACCAGCGATTCCTGCCGCCAACCTTCCTCAAGGAACTCGGCATGCCGCGCCCCAGCGCTGTTGAATTCTATTTGAAGCAGCCTTACCATCCACATGCACGCCCCTCAGACCGGGCAACGCTGGTCACCTATGGTGACGCTGCAGGTTACGATGAGCCTGGTGAGCTGGCCGGGCGTAAGTTCTACCTCGACCGTTCGGACGCCTATACCGGCGAGCCGTGGAAGGATGATTCAGCAGCTAACCGCGCCAACGAGCGCAGCACCCTGGCGCTGGAGGCATCGAAACCGGGGCGGAAGTTCCGTTTCACCCTGCGTTTCCGCGATCTTGAACCTGCGGAACTTGCCGCCGTCCTGATTGCACTCTGCCCGCACCAGTTCCGCGAGGTGCTGGGGGGCGCACATCCCGATGGCTACTGCTCGAAACTGGGCTACGCGCGACCCCTGGGTTGGGGCAGCGTGCGCATCGAAGCAAAGGCGCTTTTGTTCCTCGAGCTTGCCAATAATGGGCCTCAACTCAGGGCAGAGCAGGACATTGTCGCATGGGTGAGACAGCATTATCAGGCGACTGAGATGCAGGCAGCCTGGCTGGATATCCATCGCCACAAGCATCCCGATGCAGCCGATTATCCGAAGGCGAAGGACAAAAAGGACAACGAAAATATCTACACATTCCACACGGATCTGCGTGCCAAACATTCACGCCTGCGGCGTTACAAGAAGGAGAGTAGATGAAGACCCTGCTCATTCTAACGGTTGGTCAAACCGATGTGCAACTGGTCAAAGATAACAGACGGCATAAGCTGGACGGAGACACCTGTGGCGATCTGCACGACGCGATCAAGAAGCGCTCGTGGTCGCTCGTTGATACACCGGGTGAAAGAAGCAGGGACATTATCAAAAATTTGCCACCAGATGTCAATCTCGTGCTCTGCACACCCAAGGTTGATGCTCTGCTTGCAAAGCTAGATAGTCTTCAGCACCTGATAGCGCTCGTTCTGGAGACAAACCGTGAAGGTCCGCGAGATCCGCGCCTTGCGGGGGAAATTGTCGAGCGGCGTCTGAGTGATCGAGGCGCTAAAGAAGTAAAGCGGGTAGCATTTCTGGAAGGTACAGAACAGCTCGAAGATCCAGCGTGCGATCTCGACGCGGTTGTACGGCGCCAGGTCGTCAAGAGACTATCGGACGCGATCAGCAAGGTTACGAAAGACCTTAAGCCAGAGGATCGCGTGTTTGTGGCAACAACAGGAGGACTTGCGGCTGCTAACGAGCTTGTCAATGAGTTGGTACGGCTGCATTGTGTGGGCGGCCCGAATGTCACCGCGCTGGAGGTGCCTGATGCCTATCGTGGCGGGCACGATGATCGCGCTGTGGAGGAGAAGTTCCACCCCGCAGCCGGCATTCGCGCTCGCTGGCATGCGCTGGATCTCATCCAGAAAGGTAATCTGCTGGCCGCATGGGGCGCGGTGAGCCATCTCGAGAACCAGCCGGGGCAGGAATGGACGCAGGTCGTGCGCTGGCTGGCTGATTTTGCAGCTTCTCTGCCAATTACAGATGATTGTGACATTCCAGTTCTCAAGCACCCCACAATGGCCGTCCGCGCCGCGCTGCGCGTCGAGCTGGCGCTGCGCGCAGGCGACATTCCGCGTGCTGTGCATGGCACAGTGTCATTCTTCGAGGCGGCATTGTGGGACTGGTTGCGTCAGCGTGATTTCGTGAAAGACGACCAGGCAACGGGAGGTAATCTCAGCGATGGGTTTACGTTTGATAATCAACCAGACAGAGATAGATTCCGGTTGAAAGATGGCAAGTGGTTGATCAACGACTCCCGTAGTGGACAAAAAGCCTGGGTGGGAGTTCTTAAGAAACCGGCGTTGACGCAATATTTCAATGCGCTGACCGATGATATCCGCAGTCTACGCAATGATGTGGCACACAACGAGCCAACGCAGGCGCTCATGCAACAGGCGCAAAATCGCATGCAAGGTGCGAGTCTGTGGTCTACGGATGCTCCGCCTTCGTTCCTGTGCCAACCTTTCGTCCGGGACGTACTACGTGAGCTTGGGGAGCAAAATCCGGAAACGCTTCATACAGAACTTATCAAAGATATTCGCTCGCGGTTGTTGAGCATTTAGATAGGAGTCGCGGCTCATGGCCATCACCAACCAGGAACGGATCGGGAAAGCGCTCGACCTGCTGCGCCAGGGGTTGCAACCCTTCATCGAGCGCGAGTTGCAGAATCACTATGGCAAATATTGGGTGACGAACGTCACCAGCACCTGGCGCAATGAGCTGACGTGGCGCGACGATGATACGCCGCATCTCGATAGTGCTGCGCTGCTCAAAATCATGTGGGAGCAGTGGAACGAGGTGTTCCGCAAGACCCTGGGCTTTACCGAGCGGAGCCTGGTCAGTGAGTTGCGCGAGTGGCGCAACAAATGGGCGCACCAGGAGTCATTCTCGACCGACGACACCTACCGGGTGCTCGATTCGGCGGCCCGGCTGCTCAATGCCGTGTCTGCCTCGGCGCAGGCCGATGAGATCGAGCGGATGAAGATCGAGCTGCTGCGGGTGCGCTTCGACGAGCAGGTGCGCGGCGAGAGGCGCAAGGCGGGCGGCTCACTGATCGAGACTGCGGCCAGTGGGATGCTCAAGCCCTGGCGCGAGGTCGTGACTCCGCATCCCGATGTGGCCAGCGGGCGCTACCAGCAGGCCGAGTTCGCCGCCGATCTGTGGCAGGTGCATCTCGGTGAAGGGAGTGACGAGTACCGCGATCCGGTCGAGTTCTTCCGCCGCACCTATCTTACCGAGAGCCTGAAGCGATTGCTGGTGGGTGCGGTCGAGCGACTCTCCGGCAAGGGCGGCGATCCGGTGGTGCAATTGCAGACCAACTTCGGCGGTGGCAAGACCCACTCGATGCTCGCGCTGTACCATCTCTTTTCCGGTCATAGCCCTGCTGCATTGCCCGGCGTGGATACGGTGCTGGCCGAGGCTGGCGTGACCGTGTTGCCGCAGGTGCGGCGAGTGGTGCTGGTCGGCAACAAACTCTCGCCCGGCAACCCGATGGTCAAGCCCGACGGTACAGTGGTGCGTACCCTGTGGGGCGAACTGGCGTATCAGCTCGGCGGCGCTGCGGCCTATGCCTGCATTGCCAGCGACGACGAACGCGCCACCAGCCCCGGTGACCGACTGCGCGAGCTGTTCAACACCTATGGTCCCTGCCTCATCCTGATCGACGAATGGGTGGCCTATGCCCGCCAGCTCCACGACCAGAGCGACCTGCCGGGCGGCAGTTTCGAGACCCAGTTCTCCTTTGCCCAGGCGCTTACCGAGTCGGCGAAACTGGCGGATCGCTGTCTGCTGGTCATCTCGCTGCCGGCCTCCGATACGGCAACCTCGCCCCACGCTCACGTGGATGATGTGGAAGTCGGCGGACTCCGTGGTCGTGAGGCGCTGGACCGGCTGCGCAACGTCGTCGGTCGCGTCGAGTCGTCGTGGCGTCCTGCAACCGCCGAGGAGGGGTTCGAGATCGTGCGTCGTCGGCTGTTCCAACCGCTCGCCGGGACCGAATCGTTCAAGTATCGTGATGTCACGGCACGGGCCTTTGCCGAATTGTACCAGACCCATGCCGCCGAGTTTCCGCCGGAGTGTCGTACCGCCGACTACGAAAAACGCATCCGGGCTGCCTACCCGATCCACCCGGAGATCTTCGACCGCCTCTACGAAGACTGGTCGACGCTGGTCAGTTTCCAGCGCACCCGTGGCGTGTTACGGCTGATGGCGGCGGTGATCCACTGCTTGTGGGAAAAGGGTGACCGCAGTCCACTGATTCTCCCCTCGACCATTCCCATCGACGACCCACGGGTGCAGTTTGAGCTGACCCGCTACCTTTCCGACAATTGGGCGCCGATTATTCAGAAGGACGTAGACGGCCCCAACTCACTACCGCTCAAGATCGACGGCGAGACACCGAATGTTGGCAAGCTCTCGGCAACGCGGCGCGTTGCGCGCACCGTCTATCTTGGCTCGGCGCCAAAGGCAGCAGCAGCACGACGGGGATTAGAAGATCGCCGCATCAAACTTGGCTGCGTCATGCCGGGCGAGTCGCCGTCCGTGTTTGGCGACGCCCTACGCCGACTAGCCGCAGCAGCGACCTATCTGTACCAGGATGGCAGCCACTTTTGGTACGACACCCAACCCACAGTCACCAAACTGGCTGAAGATCGCGCCGAACAACTCCGCCGCAATCCAGACAGGGTGGCGATGGAGCTTGAAAAGCGCCTGCGCGCAAACCTGCGGAATCCGGGCAGCTTTTCACGGGTGCATCCCCTGCCGCGTTCGGGTGCCGATGTTCCAGACGACCTCGAAGCCCGCCTGGTCGTTCTTCCGGCAGACCGCCCGTACAGCAGGGAAGCAGGCAATGCTGCGGAACAGGAAGCGCGTGCCATCCTCGAATCGCGCGGCAGTGTCCCCCGACACTACCGCAACACGCTGGTCTTTCTGGCTCCCGACAAAGTACGGGTTCAGGACCTCGATGAGGCGCTGCGCACATTCCTGGCCTGGGACTCGATCCTGAGCGAACGCGAGACGCTCAACCTCTCACCGTTCCAGGTCAGGCAGGCCGAAACGCAACACCGCGCTGCCGATCAGACAGTGGATGCCCGATTGCCAGAAACCTACTGCTGGCTGCTGGTTCCCGTGCAAGAGATGCCGCAATCCCCTATGACATGGCAGGCGCTCCGCCTGACCGGAACCGATGCTCTGGCTGTCCGGGCTGGAAGGAAGCTCCAGAGCGAGGAACTGCTCCTGAACAGCCTGGGCGCGACGATCCTGCGCTCCTACCTGGACAGGATACCGCTCTGGCGGGGCGACCATGTGGCTGTGCGGCAGATCGTGCAGGACTTTGCCACCTACCTGTACCTGCCGCGTCTGGCAGGTCCAGACGTGCTGATCCGGGCGATCTGCGACGGGATTGCCTCGCTCACCTGGGCAACCGAGACCTTTGCCTATGCCGAACGCTACGACGAACAGACGGGACGGTACCCGGGGCTGCGAGCTGGCGAGCGAATCTCGCTCACTGGAGATGACAGCGGTGTATTGGTCAAACCCGATGTCGCGCAGAGGCAACTGGAAGCCAATGCGAGAGAAGAGCGCACAGTCGTGAGCAGCGAGAAGGTAGCGGCAAACCCGGTCACTCCTCACTCCTCTCCTCTCACTTCTCACTCCTCTCCTCGCACTCCTCACACCACGCCGTCCACTCCTCCGGCAAAACCCACGTTGCGCCGGTTCTACGGTACGGTACACCTTGATCCAAACCGGGTTGGACGTGATGCCGGTCGCATCGCCGAGGAAGTCATCGCGCACCTGATCGGTCAGCCCGGCGCCCAGGTAACGGTGACGCTCGAAATTGAAGCCAGGTTGCCAGACGGCTTTCCTGACAACATTGTGCGCATCGTCATCGAGAATGGTCGGACTCTCAAGTTCAGGAATTGTGAGTTCGAGGAGTGATATTCAATCCAGACGGAGCGCGGGCGTCCCGTCCGCGTGAACCTGGACGGCGCGCGGGCGTCTCGCCCGCCTGCACACTGGAGGCGCATCCTCGCTGGCATGCGCGCCAGAGGCGCGCGCACCCAGGGCCTCACTGGTATGCACGCTAGAGGCGCACGCACCCAGGGCCGACCCTCTCACAGG
>JAGHYV010000017.1 GCA_017743475.1 Roseiflexus sp.
ATGAGTGAAGAGGAAGGTCACGATGTCTGACTCTATAAGCTACATCGGCATTGACGTTTCCAAAGCCCACCTGGACATCTATGTCCTGCCCGTCGAGCAACACTGGCAACTCGCCAACACGGAGCAGGCAATCAAAGCGCTCAGCTCAAAGCGCTTGCCTCCCAACGAAGAAGCCAGCGGCGGTTACAAAGCCACTGCTGCTCGCCTGCTCTATCAAGCGGGTTTGCCTGTCTGTCGGGTGAATCCCCAACGCATACGCCACTTTGCCCGCTCACTCGGTCTGCTGGCCAAGACCGACCGATTGGACAGCAAAGTGTTGGTCCTCTTTGCGCAACGTATCCAACCGCCTGTAACCGCTTTTGCTTCACCACAGGAAGAGCAGTTGTCCGCCTTGCTCACCCGCCGACGTCAACTGTTGGACAACCTGGTCGCCGAACGCAATCGCCTGGAAACTGCCCATCCCGCAGCCCGTCGATCGAAGAGCATATCATCTGGCTCCAAGCAGAAATCGAAGCGTTGGAGCAGACATGCACACCTTTGACGCCCCTGAACTCAAACAAAAAGCCGAATTGTTGGATGAAGTTCCCGGCATCGGCTTGATGACCGCAGTGACTCTCGTGGCAGAAGTCCCCGAATTGGGAACCTAGAACCGCAAGCAAATCGCCGCTTTGCTAGGAGTTGCTCCGTTCAATCAGGAGAGCGGCCAAAAACAAAAAAACGCTCTATCGTCAGCAGACGAGCAAAAATGCGTTCAGTCTTGTCCATGGCTCCCCTCGCCTCCATCCGCTCCAATTCCCTGCTGCGCAAGCTCTATCAACGCTTGCTTCAGTCAGAAAAGTCGAAAAAAGTAGCCATCACTGCGTGCATGCGAAAGCTAATGACCATACTTGAACACTATGCTACGCCACCAAACTCGCTGGCAACCCACCAGCACTTCTTGACAAAAAACACAGTTACTCCGCGCGCATCGGACCGGCTCATGCGGAGGCGTGAAAGCGCGGAGATAGAGAGCGCAGTTCTCACAAGGACCGTCGGACAGGGCTGCAACCGTCGCCGGAAGCGGGTGCCTTGTACGACACGACAGACCCAGACAAGGGTCAACGTATTTGAGAACTGCTACACATTCTCAATCTCCATAATTTCGGTCTATAAGAGAAGTACGCCGAAATGTATTTCGGCATATCGCAGTTCTCGCAGAGACTGAACTCGCTGCCAGAAGCGGATGACTCGCACGACGCAGCAGACTTGAACGATGTCAGTGTATCTGAGAACTACTGTAAATGCTCAATCTTTACCAGCACCATGAACAGAACGTTTGAGCGGGAGTAGAAGGGAGGCACTGAAGGGAAGGGAGACGCCGATATGATGCCTGATCGCCACCTCCCTCAGCACAGACGCTCACAACAACCGGACTGCCGTCCAGAGTGCGTCTGCCTGTTCGTCGGTGAGATCGACAAGCGGAAAACGGGATGAAGTCTGCGGGAAATCCGCCATGCGCGCCAGCAATGCCTTGAGCGCTGGCGGATTCCCGTATGGCTTCAGCGCCGCGCTCAACGCCGTCACCCGTTGCTGAGCGGTTTCGACATCGCCTCCACTGAGGTGCGCTGTCATCACCGCACGCACCTCGCGTGGAAAGACATTACATAGCGCAAAGATGCCGCCAGTTGCACCCTCGCGGAGCGCCTGCGCCAGTAGTGCCGCACTGCCAACATATATGCGCAACTCCGGGAAGCGCTGCCGTAGCATCGATAGATAGGCGAGATCGCCGCCACTATCCTTCAAGCCATACACCACGTGTGGATGACTCTGATAGAGTCCCTCGATCACCGACGGGGTAATTGGAATCTGGCTCATCGGCGGGATATGGTAGAGGATCAACCGCGCACCGGATGGCAACGCATCGCAAAGGGCGCGATAATAACCGAGCAAACCGTCATCGCTCAGGTTCTTGAAATAGAATGGCGGCAGCACTAGCGCCGCGTCGGCGCCGCGCTCGATTGCATAGCGCGTCAGCGCAATGGTGTCGCTCAAGGCAGCGCATCCCGTCCCCGCAAACACCCGCAACTGCCCGCGATGGTGCAGCACCGTATCGAAGATTGCCATCCGCTCGGCAACGCTCAACGACTGCCCTTCGCCAGTGGTACCGCAGGGCACGACGCCATCGACGCCCTGCCCTTCCAGCCAGCGCAGATGCCTGACGATCCACCCATGATCCACAACGCCCGATGGCGAGATAAACGGTGTGACGCTGGCGACGAAGAGTTCTGGCGTGTTCATATGTCTCTCACGATGCTGCAAGTTCCCCGGCGGCACGATACGTTGCCAAAATCGTTCCGGGTTCAACCGTCTGCCCGACCTGCACCCGCACTTCTCCAATGACCCCCTTGCGCGGCGCTTTAACTTCGTTTTCCATTTTCATTGCTTCGATAACAAAGATTACCTGACCTGCCTCGACCTCCTGACCAGGAGACGCCAGCACTGCCGAAACAATGCCTTGTAACGAACTAGCAACCCCATCGGCGATGGGATGGAGTGCGCGATGCGCTGCACGATCCTGCCTGATACGCCGTTCAGTCCGCTCCGACCGGGTCTCGGCTTCCGCCACTCGCACAGTAAAGAGCCGACCGTTGACCTCCACCTCGAAGGTACGCACCGGTCCGCTCACCACACTGCCGACCGATACCGTGCTGATCGGACCCTGAGACAGTGTACTAAGTTGATCGGCGAGATGGTGCGGAATAAAATTGATCGTGGCTTTCCCTTCCTGAAAGACTGGATGCGCCATAGTCGCCAGATGGAACGGAATGGTATGCGCCACGCCAACGATACGATAATCTGCCAGTGCACGCCGCATACGCGCAATAGCTTCGGCGCGATTATCCCCCCAGCAGATCAGCTTGGCAATCAATGAATCGTAATGCTGCGGAATAGTATACCCCTTGTGCACACCGCTGTCGACACGCACACCGAACCCGCAGGGTTCACTATACTCGACGAGCGTGCCAAGCGACGGGCGAAAGTTGTTTGCGGGGTCTTCCGCATTGATCCGGCATTCGATCGCGTGCCCGCGGATCACGATATCATCCTGAGTCAACCAGAGCCGCTCACCTTGGGCGATCCGGATCTGTGCCTTGACCAGATCGACGCCAGTTACCATCTCGGTCACTGTGTGCTCAACCTGGATACGGGTGTTCATTTCGAGAAAATAGAACTCCCCGTCCTGATAAATAAACTCAAGTGTGCCGGCGCTGACGTAGCCTACCTGTTTTGCAAGGCGCACTGCTGCTTCACCCATGCGTTTGCGCACATCGGGCGTGATCACTGGTGATGGGCTTTCTTCAATCAGTTTCTGGTGGCGACGCTGGATCGAGCACTCACGCTCTCCAAGATGCAGCACGTTTCCATAGGTGTCTGCCAGCACCTGGATTTCGATATGACGCGGGTCGGTCAGATACTTCTCAACGTACACGTCTGCATTTCCGAAACCAATCTCTGCCTCGCGGCGTGCACTCTCGAACGCATGACGCAACTCGCTTTCCTCGAACACCACGCGAAACCCACGTCCGCCGCCACCGGCAACCGCTTTGATGGCGATCGGATAACCGTATTCGTGGGCGCACGCACGCAACTCTTCAAGCGTGCCGACGGGGTACATCGTTCCAGGGACAACCGGCACCCCCGCCGCCCTGGCTTCACGCCGCGCTGCCACCTTCCCACCCATACGCTCCATTACCTCAGCAGGCGGACCGATGAAAACCAGACCGGCAAGAGTGACCGCGCGCGCAAACGATGGGTTCTCCGCCAGAAAGCCATAACCCGGATGCACAGCTCCGGCGCCCGACTCGCGCGCGACTTCAATGATCCGCTCGATGTTCAAATAACTCTGTGCTGCGGATGCCGGGCCTACCAGGTACGCAGCATCGGCATACGCCACGTGCGGCGCGTGTCGATCAGCTTCGCTGTAAATTGCGACCGTGCGCAGCCCCAGTTCCTTGCAGGCGCGCATCACCCGGAGTGCAATCTCGCCACGGTTGGCGACCAGAACAGTGTCGAACATAGTGCCCCTCACTGCGCACAATCAATCGAACATTCCCAAAATCCCAGCGCTCCAGTGCGCTGCACGACCAATACGGTCAGCGGTTCCCCAGGCAGCGGCGATGCCGCTGCGCGCGGGCGTCCCTCCCTGCGCTGCGATCAGCGCTGCTGTCTGCCATGCACTGCGCGATGGCGCCTCTTCGATAGCCTTCGCCTGCTCCGCTTCCAGATATAGGCAAACGGCGGCGAACGCCGCAGCTACGAGATCATCATCAATGCGGAGTGGGCGTACTGAAGGAAGATCGTTCATATCGGTTTGTATTTCCGAAGCTCGATACTACAGAAGCGGGTCTATTATACGGAGGACGGTTACAGGTGATATTTCTGTAAACTGAGACATACATCACAGAACAACGATCCATATGCATGCCATGAACCATGGTACTGGTGTTACAGGTACTGTCGGGCTATTGCGGAGGTTGATATAATCTTAACGACAGGGTGTACCGTCGGTGGCAGCGTTTGCAGTTCTCGAGCAGTGGCGCATATTCTTGCTCATTCGTGACCATCCGCTGTCACTACCTCGAACATCAGACCCTACATGACTGTAAAGGAGGTGAGAACGTATGGAACGACAGCACTTGTCATGGTACGCTGCCATCGATGATGCGCTCTGCCGACTTGTGGCGCGCATACACACATGGCGTCTTCTGTACAATGAAGGGCAGGGATTGGTGGAATACTCGCTCTTGCTGGCGCTCATCGCGCTAGTCGTGATCGGTATTGTAGCGGTGATGGGGCAAACTGTAAGCGGTATGTGGTATCAACGTATTCTTGATCGCTGGCCCACCTCGTAGGTGGGTGTGGTTGTCATTACGCAATTGTTCCTTTTGTTCTCCGGCGTCCGCGATACAGCGGACGCTTTCTTGTTTCTCGCGCCCTACCATGGTGGGCGTGGCGTAACGCGCACTGACCGCTCTGCCTGATAGGTCACCAGGCCCCGCGGTCCGCCGCGCACTTTCCGCACGTGGCGTCGCCGTGTAATTTCAACCTCGACGCTGGCAGAAGCGCGTTGACTGCTGTAGTATGCTGCCAGCGCTGCTGCTTCTTGAATGGTACGCTCTGGGACGTCACGCTGACCGACTTTGATGATCACATGCGCACCGGGTGCGCCGCGCACGTGCAACCAGAGATCATCGGGTGCGCCGAGCCGGAAGGTAACGTGTTCGTTCTGCTGCGCAGTGCGCCCGACATAAATAGTCAAGCCGTCGCTTGATTCGAGGCGTAACGGCGGTGTGGGACGATCTGGACGCTTACGGGTGCGACCAGTTGGTTCAGGTCCGAGATAGCCTTCCGCTTCTGCTTCACGTGCAATTGCTTCGATAGCGTCGTATCCTTCTGCCAGTTCCAGCAATGCCAGCGTTTCATCCAGACCTGCCAGACGCAACTCGACGGCGCGCAGTCGTTCGGGAATGCCAGCAAGCGCACCTTTGGCTTTCTCATAGGCGCGGAAGCGATCCCGTGCACACTCGACCGGCGACTTGCGCGGATCGAGCGCGATACGTCGCCCGTCAACTTCTAGATGATCCTGTCCTGGCGCCAGCTCGTGAAGGAACGCAAAAATCATTTCTCCCTCCCAGCGCAACTGCTCAAGATCAGAAGCACGCTCCAGTTCGGCGCGGAGGGCGGAACATTGTCGCTCCAGACGCTCACGCATGGCGTTCAACCGCTCACGCAGAGCGTCGCGCCGTTGATGATGGGCAGTAAGGCGCTCGCGCGTCGCATAGTATGCATCCAATGCAGCGTTCATCGACGGACAGGGACGCGCCCCCGGCAGATGGGTCAGTTCATATGGCGCGAATGCGACCGGTTCGCCATCATCAATCACGATATGCGGCATCCAGGGGGGCTGACACAACTGCCGCAACGCATCGGCAAGCGCTTCCCACGGCAGATCAGCGCTGGTTGGCACAATGGTACTTCCCATTACACGATAGACCACCTCACGCGCAGCCAGCGGCGACAGCCCACGATAGGCGGTCACCAGCGCCCGCGCCAGATCGGGTTGACCATCCGGCACGGCAGCGCGCATCTCAACAGCTGTCGCCTGGCGTGGATTGCGCTTGGCCTGCGGCGGCGGCAGTTCGTATGGTTCACGAGGCAACACCGGACGCCGGCTCATACGTGGCGTCACGTGCCGCGCTGCTGCCAGAATCACGTTATTGTCGCCAACCAGCACAATATTGCTGCGGCGTTCCATAATTTCAACAATCAGTTCACACCGAAGTACTTCATCTTCTGTACCGTCTGACTGATCCTCATTATCGCTATCGAGTTCAGGTTCGTCATTGGAGTTGCGCAGGAGAGGTCGTTTGGCTATACTTAGCAACAATACACGCTCCAGATCTGGTTGCTCAATAGCAGTGATCCGGCCACGGTTGACATACTTGCGCAACAGCAGCAATAGAGGCGGCGTCGCATCAGTGCCACGCGAGATGCGCACCGGGCTGAGGTGAACGCGCGCGAATTGCGGATGGGCGGAAAGTACGAGATAATAGCGCTGACCGGCATAGATTTCGAGAGCGACGCTCAACTCTCCCGGCAACAGGACACGCTGGACACGACCACCGACAAGAGTGGCGCGCAACTCATCGACAACGGCGGCAAGCGTCAATGCATCGAAATACATCGCACACACGATTATAGCACGCAGCCATTGTAAAGGAGGAATATGCCCGTCGTTGATCGCAACCCGTTACTCGATGGTCTGCCAGCGTACCCGCTCCTGATCGTCATTTCCGGTCCGTCTGGTGTTGGAAAAGACTCCATTCTGAACCGGATGCGTGAACTGGAGGTGCCGTTCCATTTTGTGGTCACTGCCACCGACCGCCCGATGCGCGAGGGGGAACGGAACGGGTACGATTACCATTTCGTTACAACCGAGCGATTCCGCGAAATGATCAGCCAGGGCGAGTTGATCGAGTGGGCACGGGTCTACGGGCACTACAAAGGAATTCCAGCATTCGAGGTGCGCAATGCACTGGCTTCGGGACGTGATGTGGTGCTGCGGCTCGATGTCCAGGGTGCCGTGACGGTGCGCCGTCTGGCGCCCGATTCGGTGCTGATCTTTGTGGCACCAGGGAGCATGGACGAACTCCGCACACGCCTGGAGCGGCGTCGCACGGAGAGCAGTGCGGAGATTGATCGCCGCCTGAGCGTGGCGCAACGTGAAATGGAGGCGCTCGAAGCGTTCGATTATATTGTAATCAATCGCGCCGACCGTCTGGATGAGGCAGTGGCGCAGATCCAGGCGATTGTCATGGCGGAAAAATTGCGTGTGCATCCACGGCGCGTCACGCTGTAGGCTGAACGCACCAATACTGCGGAGAATAGCTATGGCATTGCTTGAACGATTGCAAAACGATCTTAGAACAGCTCTGAAGAGCGGCGACCGATTGCGCGTAGATACGATCCGGATGGCAATCGATGCACTGAAGAAGGCGCAAATGGCGCAGGTGAAGGCTGCCTTCGATGCAGCTGGAGGTGAGTCGGCTGATCCTGCTGCGCTGGCGGCTATCGACCGCGATAAGGCTCTGACCGAAGCAGCGGAGCAGGAAACGCTGGTGAAAGAGGTCAAACGCCGGCGCGAGGCCGCCGAACTCTATCGCAAAGGCGGGCGTATTGATCTGGCAGAAAAAGAAGAAGCGGAAGCAGCCATCCTTCAGTCGTACCTTCCACAGCAACTTTCTGCAGAAGAGTTGCGTCCTATGGTACAGGCGATCATCAATGAGATAGGCGCAACCGGGCCCACCGATATGAGCAGGGTTATGCCAGTATTGATGCAACGTCTCAAAGGGCGCGCCGATGGTCGCCTGATCAATCAGGTTGCGCGTGAACTCCTGAGCCAGGCGCAGTAACCGGACACTGCAACACGAAGGCTCACCTTCAGCATGAACATGGTACGATGGTTTCAACGATTGATCGGCCAGCCAGCATCTCCTGGGGATGGATCGGCGCAGCGAGCGCCGGAGCGCACCTGGAAGCGCCTGACTGTCGGGTTGAGCTTGGGGCTTGCACTAGTTATCTGGTTAGCACTGGTATGGCAACCAGTTATTGCCCCAGACCTGCAACTTGGGCGACCGAGTCCACGCGATATTCAGGCGGATCGCACCGTCACCTATGTGAGCGAGTGGCGCACCGAGCAGGAACGCGCGCGTGCTGAGAGTTCCGCTGATACAGTTGTCTACTCGCGCGATATGAGCATTCCCATTCAGCAGCGCGCCGAACTCAAGAACCTGCTACAGACTATTACCCAGATCCGTGACGATCCGACGCTGACCAAGACGCAGGAACGCGAACGCCTGACCAGCCTGCCGAACAGTACGCTGATCATCTCACCCGAACTGGCAAGCGCCATTGCTCGCCAGACAGACGAGTCGTGGGTATTGATCAGTACCCTCTCGCTTGAACTGTACGACCGGGCGCTGAGCGAAAACAGGTACATGCTCAACGATCAGAAGATTGCTGAGCTGCGCTCGTTCTCACTGCCATACTGGGCTTCACTCCAGGCGGAAACCGAAGAGCAGGCGAAGTTGATCGCACTGTTCAGCGGTTCGTTTCTGAAGAGCAATCAGTTCATCGACGAAGAAGCGACTCAACGCCGCAAACAGGAAGTCCGTGAGGCAGTGCGACCGGTAACCGTCCGGATTCTGGAGGGTGAAAGCATCGTGCGCCAGGGTGATGTGGTGACTCCCGATGTTCTGGAGAAACTCGAAGCACTAGGCGCACTGCGAACCAAAACCAACTGGGTTGCACTTGGGGGTAAGGCGCTGCTGGCACTGCTGATCGCTGGCATCTTTGGTGCATATGTAGCAGTTGCTCAACACGAGACGCTCAAAGAAACCCGACCGTTGCTGCTTGTTTTTAGCCTGATGGCATTGACAATCATTGCCGCACGACTGGTCGTTCCGTTCGGCATTCAGTGGACCTATGCATTCCCGCTGGCACTGATCGCGCTACTGCTGGCAGCCTTGTTCAACGTTGGGCTATCGCTCATGAGTGTGGGAGTACTGAGTATCATCATCGCCAGTTTGAGCGATAAGCAACTGGCGACTGCTCTGATCCTCTTTCTAGGAAGCATCGCTGGGGCATTCCTGATTGGGCGCGGTGAGCGCTCGCTGCTGTTCTTCATTAGCGGTGTAGCGATTTTTTCCGTCACTGCCTTGGCCCAGTTCGCCTTTCATTTGATGAACGGTGTGTCGCCAGCACTGGATCAGGCAATGGCAATCCTGGCGGTCAGCGGGATCAACGGCGCACTCTCGGCAATTCTGGCGCTGGGGTTGTATAACCTGACAGGACAGCTTGCTGGCATCGTCACTCCGCTTCGTCTGATGGAACTGGCGCATCCGGCGCAACCACTGCTGCGTCGTCTGATCCGCGAAGCGCCCGGAACCTACTATCACAGCGTTGCGGTTGGCAATCTGGCGGAAAGCGCTGCCGAAGCAATCGGTGCTGATGCCCTTCTGCTACGGGTCGCATCGTACTACCACGATATCGGAAAAACAATCCGCCCATTTTTCTTTACCGATAATCAGAGTGATCGCGAGAATGTTCACGATGAACTCGATCCTTTGACCAGCGCGCAGATCATTGCTGACCACGTGCGTGAGGGTCGAAAGATGGCTATCGCTGCCGGTCTGCCATCGCAGATCGTCGATTTTATCAGCACCCATCACGGTACCAGCGTGATCAAATATTTCTACCAGCGCGCGCTCCAGCAGCATGATACGGTCAACATTGAGGATTATCGTTACCCTGGTCCACGTCCGCGCACCCGTGAACAGGGGATCATGATGCTTGCCGATACCGTCGAAGCAACAGTGCGCTCAAAGTTTCAGGCCGGAAGCGTGATTTCTAACCGTGAAGGGAACAATGGCGATGCCCGATCGCGTGAACAAGGGAAGACCCTTGAGGAACTCGTGACCGCCATTATCGATGAACGAGTACGGAGCGGTCAACTCGATGAATGCCCGCTGACCCTGAGCGATCTGGCGCGTATTCGCCAGGCATTTATCACCACGCTCCAGGGGATTTATCATCCGCGAGTCGACTATACGCCGAAAACCGTTGTGTCGTCGGACTGGCAGTCGTGAGTCGATTGCAAATTGTGAGTCGCGTGCAGCACCGTGGCATCTCAGCAGACGCAGCGAGCAATTGATAGAAACCCCTGTGCGTCCGACGTCTCAGCGGTACGTTTTTGCAGCAAAGCATATAGAATAACATAGTAACTGTTCACACCTGGGCCTAGGGTAACATACGTGCCTGGGAGCGATGGCGTGACACCCTCGTCCCATCTACGCGGGCAAGATGCCCTCGCTCCCAGGAAAAATGTGAACACGTAATAGTATCGTGTTGCCTGGAAAGTGTGCATTTACGAAAGAATCTGGCAGTTGCACACCAGTGACTCTGCGCTACAATTGTTCTCGTTGTTGAGCCAGGTGTCGTGTTCGTATGAGCGACTCTGAGAGAACTATCGAGATCCAGGTTGTTCCCCAGTATATGGCACACGTCGATAGCGCACTGATCGAACGGGCTGTCGAATGCACGTTGCGGATGGAACAGGTTGCGGGACCGGTAGAAGTTGGCATCCTGATCACCGACGACACCGAGTTGCAGCGGTTGAATCAGGCATACCGCGGCGTTGATGCGCCAACCGATGTTCTCTCCTTCGCCGAAGCGGACGACGACAGCACATTCGTTCGACCTCCCGACGCGCCGCACTATCTGGGAGATATCGCCATCTCGTGGGAACGGGTTGTTGCCCAGGCGGCAGAGTATGGTCATTCGCGCGAACGCGAACTTGCCTTTCTGGTTGTACATGGTATGCTCCACCTCCTGGGCTACGATCATGAACGCAGTCCAGCCGATGAAACCAATATGCGCGCACGCGAGGAGGAGATCCTGCGTGCGCTTGGCTTGAGCCGTGAGGAGTGATCATGGCGACCAATCACCAACATTCAACTGATCGCCCGGTTGTCGTTGATTATCGATCCCATCGTCTGCACGCCAAAGCAATGCGGCGCAATCAGACGGTTGGCTGGGTGCACAGGCGTCTACGATCGTTTCCATTCGCTTTCGCAGGGATTGGACATCTGTTGCGCACTCAGGGGAATGCGCAGATCCACGTGGCAGTTGGGAGCGTGGCAATCATCCTCGGTTTTCTGTTCAATATCGAACGCGGCGAATGGCTAGCACTGGCGCTGACCATTACACTGGTGCTGGCTGCTGAGGGGGTAAATACTGCCGTCGAAGCGGTTGTTGATCTGGTGACCCCTGGATTTCACCCGCTTGCCAAGATTGCCAAGGATGTGGCTGCCGGTACAGTGTTGCTGACCGCGATTGGTGCTGTTGTGGTTGGGTTGATCGTCTTCTTGCCGCGTCTCTGGGCGCTCGCCGCACCATGGGTGATGGGCGCACTCTGAGCGGAAGCATGAAGATTCTGCTGCTGGCACCATATCCACCATACCCGCCACGCGGCGGCGGTGCAATGCGCACATACCAGATCATCCGTGGTCTGGCGCAGCGTCATACCCTGACCTGCCTCACCTTCGTACCCGATGCTGCGGCAGAACAGGCGCTCGCGCCATTGCGCGACCTGTGCCGGTTGATCACAGTGCGCGGTCCTGCGCTACGATCGTTGATCCAGCGCGCGTGGACAACCCTGGCGTCGCCGCTCCCCGATATGGCGCTACGGAATACATCGCCTGCCTTCCGCACCGTCCTCCACGACCTGGTTGCGCACGAGCGCTTTGACATCATCCAGGCAGAGAGCATCGAGATGGCATCGTACCTCATCGATCTGGCGTACAACGCCAGGTCATCATCATCGATGATCTTCCACCGACCATTGCTGGTGCTCGATCAGTTCAATGCCGAATATGTGCTGCAGAAGCGCATGGCAATTACTGATCTGCGCACTGCATTTATGCTCGCCGACCCTGTGCGTCGCGGCGCAGGCGGTGTCTATTCTTTGACCCAGTGGATCAAACTGGCGCATTACGAACGTCGCATCCTGCAAATGTGCGATGCCATTATTGTCGTTTCAGAAGAGGATCGTAAAGCGCTGGAACGTCTTGGCGGAACGTGCCATGCAGTTGTGCCAAACGGCGTGGATACCATGTTCTTCAGCCGGGAGACGCTCACCGGCGATCATCGGGCACCGCTACCGTATGCAGCACCAGTGATGGTATTCAGTGGAACGCTCGATTTTCGTCCCAATCTCGACGCGCTCGTCTGGTTTATCGACGCAGTCCTGCCCCGCATTCACGCCCGACGCCCCGACGCCCGGCTGCTCGTCGTTGGGCGGCGGCCCGTGCCGATCTTGCACCGTCTTGCCGAACGGGGACGCCTTGTTCTGACTGGCGAAGTCAGCGACGTGCGCCCATTCCTGGCTGGTGCTGCGGTCTACATTGTGCCGATGCGGATTGGCGGTGGCATACGCCTGAAAGTGCTCGAAGCATTCGCACTCGAAGTACCGGTTGTCAGCACAACGCTGGGAGTTGAAGGGATTGCCGGGCTGCGCGACGGCATCCACTGCCTGCTGGCAGACACACCACAACAGTTCGCCAACGCTGTTGTGCGTCTACTGGATGATCCAGTGTTTGGGCGAATACTCGGCGCTGCCGGGCGGCGACTGGCGTGTGCAGAATACGACTGGAAAGCGATTATCCCGCGCATGGAAGCGGTCTATCAGCGTTGAAAGTTGAAGGAACGTTGAACGTTCAACCTCAGCGGACGGCCCCAAGCGTATCGTAGCAAGAACACGCGCGGTTTATCATGTACTTCACCCACATATGCCCGCGATGCGGGTTGGTCGTGAACTATGATTACAACGCAGCAAGCAACCTCCTGCATCGAGGACTCTATGTTCTACAGTCGAAGCGAAATACGCAACGACTGTGGGGCATCACCCTCCAAAGCTCGATTCCTCAGAGATGAGCGCCGTTGCAGGCAACGTTTCAAGTTATGGCAGGTTCTTCTGGCGCTCCTGATTCTAAGTGTATGCTACATACTGACGACACCCGGTTCTATCAAACCGCCACCCTCCGATAACCGCACTGCTGCAGATCAGGTACGTGTATTTTTCACTACACCGACGTTACGCTACCCGGATGTTCCCAAACGACGCGCCCTGTCACCAGTGCTGCACGGGCTTATCGATGACATTGCTCATGCCCGCACGTCGGTTGAGGTAGCTGCCTTCGACTTCGACCTGCCGCAGCTGGTCAATGCACTGATCCAGGCCAGGCGTCGCGGCGTTACCGTGCGCGCTGTCATCGACAGCGAGAACCTGGTCGACCCGGCAGTCGCAATGCTCACCGGGCGCCTGCAAGACTGGCAGGTTCCGATCACATTCGACCGACGGGCGCCATTTATGCACAATAAGTTCGTTGTAATCGACGATGCCATTGTGTGGACTGGTTCGTGGAATCTGACCGAAAACTGCACCTTCCGCAACAATAACAACGCGATACGCATTAAAAGTCGGCAGATCGCTGCTGCTTACCGACGCGAATTCGATCAGATGCACGCAGGCACCTTTGGAACCGCCAAACGCAGCAGTGCGCCGCGTTCCGCAACCCGTATCAACGATGGATCTATCGAAATCTACTTCTCACCACAAGACAAAGCGCTCCCCTTTATTCTCGAACAGATTGAACAGACACGCAGTACACTTGTCTTCATGGCATTTTCATTCACCTCGGCGCCGATCGCGGATGCATTAATTGATGCAGCGGCACGTGGTGTACACGTCGAGGGAGTCATCGAAAAACGCAACGCCGGAGGGACAGGGTCAGTATTCGCGCTCCTGCGTAATCGGGGAATTGATGTTCGAGAGGACGGCAACTGCTACATCATGCATCACAAGGTCATAATCATCGACAACCACATCGTCATTACTGGTTCATACAATTTTACCAGCAACGCAGAAAACACGAATGATGAAAACCTGGCAATCATCCGCAGTACAGCGATTGCCAGGCTTTTTCTCGAAGAATACGCACGTATTGGACGCCAGGCTACTGAGCCGACGCGCTGCAACTAGGTATTTGGTACATTAATCGGGTGCTTGCGCGGTCGCCCTGGTCTTCTGCGAGGCAGTCCTTCCGATGCTGAGTTTGTAGAAGATGCAACAGAAGCCGATGGTTCGAGTGTCTCTGGAATCAGTTCAACAATTTTGAATGGAATGGTCGATCCGCGCGTGCGGAAGAACAGAATGTCGAACCCTCGGCGCCTTGCAGCAGCACGTAGGCGATTACGGACGGTTGTACGTCTGTCGTCTGGTTCGAGCTCCACCTCACCATAATCGCCGATAGTGTAGTCTTCTAGAAATTGATCGTACTCTGCCGCAATCAGCGCTCTCATGCCTTTACCTTTGTTTTCGAGGAGGAGTACCTCCTCCTTTGTGAGTTTGCGAACCTTGGGCATAGCAGCATCCTTTCCGTAGTTCTGCCAGACACAGAATGAAAACCCCCCGACGGGTAAATGATAAGCAATCAAGAGAGGATTGAGATCCGATTACTCCACCAACCATTGTATACCACTTTTTTATTCTACGCAAGCGGATTTTCGGCTCTATCCACTCAAATAGCATATCTTTCACGTTGTTCCACGCGATCTCTTGCTTCCAGGGCGGCGCAAGATGAGTGTCAAATGCCATTACGCGGTCGAATTGCCCCATAACTGGTATGTGGAGATCAATACTGTGTCACCCAAATGCGCCGCCGCGACTCCGCCAATCTCGAACGTTCCGATGCGTCTGGTATAATGCACCGGTACGCACTGATACACCCGGTTGCACCAATACCGGTTGATTGCAGGATCAAACACTACTTCGAACCATTTAGAAAGTGAATGCTACATGCACTCTTCTGAACTTGCTCCGGTTGATCAAACGCGTTCGCGCAAAACCCTTGTGCTGATGCTGATTGCGCTGGTATTGATCGGCATTGCGCTGCTGATTGCGATTCCAACTGCCAGTGACTGGTGGAAAGCCGCTGTGCTGGGCATCGTCGAGGGATTGACCGAGTTTCTCCCGATCTCATCGACAGGTCATCTGCTGATTGTGTCGAACCTGCTGGGTTTCGAGGGGAGCATAGGAGGAACCTTCGAGATTTTCATTCAGCTCGGCGCGGTTCTTGCTGTCGTAGGGTACTACGCATCCGACCTGCTACGTCAGGCGCGTATGGCGCCGCACGATCCGCACATACAACGATTCTGGATCGCAATCGGTGTGGCGTTTCTTCCTGCAGCGATCATCGGACTTGCGCTGCACGGATGGATCAAGGCGGTGCTCTTTTCGCCAGCGGTCATCGGTACAGCCCTGATCGTCGGCGGTATCGTCTTGATCATCGTTGAGCGATTGCCTCGGCGCACTGCGACTGTCCACAATGCTACCCATTTATCACTTCGCCAGGCGCTTGGCATCGGTATTGCTCAGGTCCTGGCGCTGACGCCGGGGGTATCGCGCTCAGCGGCGTCGATAATTGGCGGAATGGTCGTCGGTCTCGACCGACAGGCAGCGACAACGTTTTCGTTCTACCTGGCTATTCCGACACTCGGTGCGGCAACAGTTGTCGATCTGCTGACCAGCCTGGAACAGGTGACTCTGGGGGATGTAGGACGGCTGTTCCTGGGTCTGGTGGTCTCGCTAATTGTAGCGTGGCTGAGCATTGACTGGCTGCTGCGCTATGTCGCCAATCACAGTTTTGTGGCGTTTGGCATCTATCGTATTATTGCCGGATCGATTGTACTGGTGCTTGTCGCCGCAGGAAGATTATAATAGTGGGTCTCCTGCAAAAAGGTCGTGTCATCGCAGAAGCGCAGAGAGCGATTATAGCGATTCTCACAAAGGTTGAACCTGATGACAAGGTTGAACACGCCTGGGAATGGTGCGCCCCATGCGATGGCCAAAATACATTTCGGTCTACACTCCGCCGGAAGCGGGCGCCTCGCGCGACGCAGCGGGACCAGACAAAGGTCAACGTGAGAACTGCTGTAAAAATGCTGCACGCCTGGTGCTTGGCAGTACCTTTTTGCAGTGAAATCAATAGTGTATTCCAGTATTGTACAGAGAGGAGAGAGCGCGATGTCGCCTGTCTCTCACAACATGCCGTCACGGCGCGCGCAGGCGCGCGAGCGCATTCTTGCAGCGTTGGCTGCAAGTGCAACGCTCACCGATCACGAGGCGCTTGCGCTGCGTATCGATCAACTGCTGGCAGAGGTGTTCGAGGACGAGCCAGCGCCGCAACCGCAACCTGCCCTGATCGAGCCGAGAAATGAAGAAAGTCGCGTGGTTGTCACCGGCATCGGGGTGGTCACGCCTCTCGGCAACGATCTGGAGACGTTCTGGCGGGGTCTGGCGGAAGGACGCAGCGGCGTTGGTCCGATCACACTGTGCGATCCGGGAGATGCCACCACCACGATTGCCGCTGAGGTGCGCAATTTCGACGCGCGCGATTACATGGACGCAAAAGAAGCGCGGCGCGTCTCACGTGGAACGCAGTTCGCCATTGCTGCGGCGCGCATGGCGCTCGACGACGCCCGATTCACGATCAATGACAGCAACCGGTACGACACCGGCGCATTGATTGCCTGTGGTAGCACATCACCGCCTGACACCGAAGCAGCGGCGAAGATCCTCTTTGAACGTGGCGCGTCGCGGATTAGCCCATTCTACATCACCAGCGCCCTGCCCAACATGCCATCGTGCCAGGTTGCCATCCACCTCGGATTGATGGGGTACAACACGACCATTGCTACTGCCTGTGCTGCGAGTGCGCAGGCAATCGGCGAAGCAGCGGAAGTCATCCGGCGTGGCGATGCGACCGTTATGCTGGCAGGTGGAACTGAAGCGCCAATCTGCCGCCTGACTCTCGCCAGTTTTGGCGCGATTCGTGCACTTTCGACGCGCAACCACGACCCGGCTGGGGCATCTCGCCCGTTCGATGCCGAACGTGATGGCTTCGTGCTCGGCGAGGGGGCAGGCGTACTGGTGCTCGAATCGCTTGCTCACGCGCGACGACGCGGTGCGCGCATCTACGCTGAAATCATCGGCTATGCGTCTACCTGTGATGCACACCACGTAACTGCACCACATCCGAACGGCGATGGCGCGGCGCGCGCAATCGTGCGTGCCATGGCGCGAGCGCGGATTACGCCACAGCAGGTTGATTACATCAATGCTCATGCCACCGGTACGCCGACTGGCGACATTGCCGAAACGCTGGCGATCAAGACGGCTTTCGGCGAGTACGCCTCTAGTGTACCGATCAGCGCCACCAAGTCGATGATCGGTCATCTGACAAGTGCGGCTGGCGTGGTGGAGGCAGCGGCAACCCTCCTTGCAATGCAGCATCAGTTCATCCCACCAACGATCAACCTGACGAATCCCGACCCGCAGTGCGACCTTGATTACGTTCCACAGCGTGGGCGGCCCGCCACCATCCGAATCGCAATGTCAAATTCGTTTGGCTTCGGCGGGATCAACAGCGTCCTGGTGTTGCAGCGGGCTGATTATATCCAGTGAGTCTTCAGGATCAGCGCCTGTAATCTGTATGCACCTCTTGCCGTCAAGCTAATGCAGATTAAGGAATATAAACCGGTTTTCGTCCTTGCGGTTTGGAGCGGAATAATTGCTCAACAACCATAATTTTCTGCCTACACTTTGCCGAAAGCAGGTACCTTGTGCGATGCTGCAGATAGGAACGATATATCTGAGAAATGCGGTAATTCACGCACACTGTGCCGACGTTGGTGCAGCCGACGGCAGGGTTGTCGCATGCTTAACTAACCAGACCGTCCAGATCGAACGGTTTTGCAGCATCATCGACGCAACCAATCGCCTACATCCACGAACGCTTGATGAGCGTGGCGTAGACAGTCGAGCCGAGCATAGAAACCGTCGTAAGTTCAGGAAGGGTGCGTAGTTGTCGTACTGTTTCCCCAAAGGAGTTGATCTGGAAGAGAGCGAACAGAGGATCAGATCAGGGCATCTGACAGAAGCCTGATCGAAGGCGGTGAAGGGGTTACTTCAATGACAGCGTACTCGTATGATCGAAGCAATCGAGCCGGGATATCACGGTGTCCAGTTCATTGTCGATAATCAGAATGGTTGAGCGCGCTATGGATACCCTTGCAGATTACAACGTTTCTACAGAGTTATAATCGGCTCGAACGGTAAAAAAGGTATGGATTGTCGCAACATGAACGCAAAGCCGGACAACTGGGGCATCATCGGGCATGAATGGGCGGTCGAATTCCTGCGACGCTCGATAGCCGGAAACCGCGTTGCGCATGCGTATCTCATTAGTGGTCCGGAAGGAGTAGGGAAAGCATTGCTGGCGCTGCGGTTGGCGCAGGCGCTCAATTGTAACGAGGAAAGGATAGACCCCTGCCTGCGTTGCCACTCCTGCCAGCGGATCGAACGCGGCAACCACCCGGATGTCCGCATTGCTGGCATGGCAACGCAGGCTGCCGAGGCAAAAGCTGATGATGCGGCGCGGCAGAAGGAGCTAAAGATCGATACGGTGCGCGAATGGCAGCGTGATATGATACTGAAACCCTATGAGGGGCGGCAGCGCGTCTTCATTCTGCACGATGCAGAAAAGTTGAACGAAGCTGCATCGAATGCAATGTTGAAAACGCTGGAAGAGCCGCCACCATATGCAACGCTCATTCTGGTGGCGCATACGGCAGGCAACCTGCTACCGACGGTTGTTTCACGCTGCCAGTTGCTGCGGTTGCGCCCGTTGCCGAGGGTGCAGGTGGTTGCCGCCCTGCGCCAACAGTGTAATCTTGCCGCCGAAGATGCCGAACTCCTGGCGGCGTGGAGCGGCGGACGGATCGGATGGGCACTCCGCATGGTTGCAGATCCAAACCAGCTGGCAGTGCGCCAGGAACAGCTCAACGAACTCCTCGCCCTCACTGACCAGCCGCTGGCAGCCAGGTTGCGCTGGGCAGAAGAGCACGCAAAAGCATACCGTGCCGGTGAGCAGGTGGCGGTGTTCGAGATGCTTGACCTGTGGCAGAGCTGGTGGCGTGATGTGCTGTTGACAGCTGCCGGTTGCCCGCAAGCAGTGGTGCATGTTAATCGACGCGCCGACCTGGAAGCAGCGGCGATGCAGTACACACTTCCCGATCTCCATGCCTTCGTTGCGAGCATTTCCCTGGCAGCGCAGCGTTTGCGCGATAATGTCAATCCGCAACTCGCGCTCGAAGGCGTGCTGCTGTCGATACCGGAACGTCGGGCAGCGCGATAGACACATAGACACTGTAGTTGCTCCCGCCATGGACTCCTTGTTTTACCAGGCTTTTCTCGCCTTCGATAGCGGCAGGTACGATGAAGCCGAGCGCTTATACGCACTGGCATTAATGAAATATCCAGTCTCCCAGTATGAGCAATACAAACAGGCAGCCCACGGACTAGCGTTCACCTGCTGCTTCCAGAGCAAATTCGATCAGGCGCGCGAGATCTATACGAATCTGTATCGTGTCGTGCAAGATGCGCGCGATCTCCGATGGCAGGCCATCGTTCTGCATCAACAGGGCGTCGTCGAGCGAATGGCGGGCAATTTCTGCGAAGCCCGGACCATGTTTCAGAAAGAATATGATTTTCGTGTATCGCACCTTCCGGACGACTTTGCTGGCTTTGCGGCGAATCTCTATGAACAGGGATATATTCTTCTGAAATTGGGAGATACAGCACAGGCTCTCACCATAATGCAACGTTCGCTGGATATGGCACAGCAGGCAAACGACGCCATGTGTCTAGGATGCGCTTATTGTGGTCTGGGAGAAATCTATGCCGCTCTGGATGAGCATGAGCGAGCCAGAACTTGCTTCTCATTGAGTAGACAGGCATTCGAGCAGGCTAGTGATCAGGTTGCAGCGGAAGAAGTTCGAAGGTTTGATATGGCGCTCTTAAAATCAGGAGACCGTCCGTAGATGTGTATGCAATAATCCGGTATGCGCCGCGTGCCGTCGAGCTCATGGAGATTGAGAATTTATAGCAGTTCTCAGATACGTTGACCCTTGTCCGGGTCTGCCGCATTGCGCGAGGCGCCCGCTTCCGGCGGAGTGTAGACCGAAATTCATTTCGGTCGCCGCGTGGGGAGCATGATGGTAATTGCGGTCGTCCGAGAAGTTTCAACCTTGTCCAATAGGTTCAACCTTTGTGAGAACTGCTATAATCCGCTATACTGAACGAGCCGTGGGGCTGATGGAGATTGAGAAATAAATCCGGTATGCGCCTCTTGCCGTCGGGCTGATGGAGATTGAGAACTTAATCCGGTACGCGCCTCTTGCCGTCGGGCTAAAGCCCTCGGCTAGACAAGGCGAAGCCCGCCTGCGCGGGCTACACCGGATTATTTCTTCAAAGACCATACGCCCTCGGCTGTGCAAGGCGAAGCCTGCCTGCGCGGGCTAGGGCGGATTATTTATTCAAAGACCATACGCCCTCGGCTATGTGGTGCGAAGCCCGCCTGCGCGGGTGAGAGCAGAATAGTTACTCAAAGACCATCATTTCGGTCGCCGCATGCGGAGCGTGACGTTCATTAGCATGCACATTACCGGCACCCAATCAATCATCGGGCGTGAGCAGGTCCCCCCGCCCAGTCTGCCAATTCGCAGCGCCTGACTGCGCATGGCTCGTCAGGACAACGAGCGACGCGCCGATGACACCGCACCCAAGGCTCCCGGCAGCGTCACCGTATAGTCGGCATGGGCGATGCCGATGCCGATGATGCCGCTAAGGAGTACACCAAAGACGCTAGCTGGTATCGATGCAGCGATATTCCCACCTTCAGCGCGATGGAGCAGCGCTGACACTGGCGCGCCCGTGATTGTCCAGATCAGATATGCCATTGCAATTACGGCGTCGTCGCTGGCGACGATGGCTGCTCAGGCGACGCAGGCTGGGATGGCGTCGGTTGCGTCGATATGCGCTGTCCCGACGATGGGTTAGGCACAACCGTTGTGCCAGTCGCCATCTGATTCAGCAACAGGGTGAGGTTAGTATTCGGGTCAATGAACCAGACATTACCACTCTTCAACATTTCAACCATCAATTCGCGGATGCGCAGTTCAAACAGTTCTGGATTCTCGCGCCAGTAGCGTCCCTGGATGGCGCGCACCTGCGCCTCACGGTTCGCCGCCTCAAGCGCAGCTGCCGTCTGACCTTTTTCGCGGGTTAGCGCCACCTGCGCTTCCTGCTCCGCCTGGAGCAGATTGTTTGCCTGTTCCACTTGGATCTGCTCGCGACGGCGCTGCTCAGTTTCAATCTTCACTTCCAGATTCGCCTTTTCGGAAAGCAGACGGGCATACTCTTCGCTGACCTTGATATCAAGTACCTTGACTGCCTCGATCACAACAAACAGTTGATCGGCAGGACTCTCCTGTCCTGGACCCGGCGGCGTCGTCAGATTGGCCCGGATGCGCTGCGCAAAACCACCGCGATCAGAGAGTGCCTGATCAAGCGAAAACTGCGTGCTGGCGCTTTTCAGGGCATCGGCAATAAACCCACTTAGTTGCAACTGCAACAACTCGTCGCTGGTACCAATACGTGCGTACATTTGTCGCAGCAACTCTGGATCGGTTTTGCGACTGTAATCGACCTGGATGTCAATATCGTACAACTGTTTGTCGCTGCTGGCAACATTCTGGCTTAGCGTTAGCGATTGACGACGGACATTGACGATTTCGACACGAGTGAAGGGAGCGAAGGGACGGAAAAAGATCCCCGGTCCCTGTATCCCCTCAACGGCGCCGCTGGTCACAATAATGCCGCGCTGCCCTTCGTCAACCTGGACAAACCGTGCGGTTGCTGCGCCCAACCCGGCTATGATCAGAAGTACAAACACGATAGCAACAGTTCGTCCTGCGATATTCACTCCTCTTCCTCCTTGTGTTAGTGGCTGACTCTGACGCTTCCGATCTGACATGTCGGCACTCCGGTGCGATGCCCACTGCATATACCTTTGTCCCATTATACGAAGAGATGCACGGATTGTCACTACGCATGTTGAGATCTTCGCCTGCTGTACCGGCAACCGGCGCTATGGCAGGTGCAGGATGGACGATGCACGCTTTGGAGAACGTTTGTTCTTCTTTGGATTGGTTCTTTGTACGTCTTGCTGGAACACCAAACACGTGATCGCTCCCAGGAACGTCACCCCTGCGAGGGGACATTTTACAGGAGTAGATTTTTTGGCAAGCCTCTACGTACCATCTCCTGGTCCAAGCATCAGGATGCCCATACTCCCCCTCTACAAGGGGAGAAGGGGATTGGGGGAGAGCAAAGGCGCACAGGAATGCGGAAAGTTATGCATCGCTCTCAGGAACGTCACCCTTGCCAGGGGGGACGCTCCCCGCCATAGGTCGGGGGAAACCCGCCAAAAAAAAGAGTTTTTGGATGTCAACATATCTTTATATTGACATTTTCGACAATTTCTGATATATTCACCTCCAGATCGTCGAGCGTAATAAACCTCTCGCAGAACGGGAATACACCCGGCGACTTCCGCCAAGAAGCGCTGTTTCGTTTCAGGCTATCGACGACAGGTGAAGAACAAGAGGGAGGGACTGCTTCGTATGGACGGTGTGATGATCGGCAATCTGGCGCTTATCGCGTATCTTGCGCCGCTATCACTGTTCGTGGTGGCGCTCGTGGCTTCGCTCAACCTGGTACGGTCGGTTGATCTAACCTTCCAACTCGGGCGTGCTGTCAGCGCAGGTTCGTTCTTACTGTTGCTTGCAATCGGGATCGTTGTTTTCACGTCCGGTCCAATTGTCAGCCCGCTGATCGGCGTCGGCGAAGCGGGCATTGCGCTGCGCCTGGATGCGCTGAGCGTCCTGATGTCGTGGCTGGTGACATTGCTGGGAACATTGCTGATCCAGTTCAGCCGCAACTACCTTGATGGCGATCCGCGCCAGAAACTCTTTTTCATCCGCCTCTATCTGACCGTCGGCGCCGTCATGCTGATGGTGTTGTCCGGCAATCTCTGGCAATTAGTGCTAGCGTGGATCGGCATGAGTCTCGCACTACACAAACTCCTGGTGTTCTATCCTGAGCGCCCGCGCGCGATCCGGGCTGCCCGCAAGAAGTTTATCGCTGCCCGGATCGGCGATACATGTCTGATCGTCGCTGCAGTGTTGCTGGTACAGACATTTGGCACTGCCGATCTGGGCATGATCCGTGCAGCGACTGCGGCGGCGCTTGCTGATGGGAACATCCCTGCCAATGCTGCTGTTGCCGCAATACTGATCGTGGTGACCGCTTCGCTGAAATCGGCGATGTTCCCATTTCACGGCTGGTTGCTCGAAGTGATGGAGACGCCAACCCCGGTATCGGCGCTGCTGCACGCTGGTCTGCTCAACGCAGGCATCTTTCTGGTGGTGCGGTTCGGCGAACTGGTCTTTCTGTCGACCCCGGCGCTGATCATGCTGATTGTGATCGGTGGTTTCACTGCCATCTTCGCCTCGTCGTCAATGATCACCCAGAGCAGCGTCAAAGTCTCGCTTGCCTATTCGAGCGCTGCGCACATGGGTTTTATGCTGATGTTGTGCGGGTTCGGCGCACACACGGTCGCCATGATGCATCTCATCGCCCATTCCTGCTACAAGGCACACGCCTTCCTGTCATCCGGCAGCATCATCGAGTACGTGCGGAATACCGGCGCCCAGAAACTGGACACACCGCCGCATCCGCTCAGTTTCCTGGTGAATATGGCGGTAGCAGTCGCGGTCTTTCTGGCCGTTGCGACTGCGCTGGGCATCGATATCACCAAACGTCCGGGTGAGACTGCGATGATCACGATATTCATGATCGCTGTCGCCTATTTGCTGGTGAAGGGCAACACCGCCAAAGCGCCTGTCGCTGTGATTGGTCGCACGATGCTGATGGCAGTGCTGGTGACCCTCGCCTTCTTCGCCCTTGAAGTGACCGCAGAAGCGTTGCTTGGCGGAGCAGTGGCGGTCTACCCGCCGCTCAACATGGCAACGATGATCGCAGTCGTGCTGGCAGTCGTCATCTTCGGCATCGTGATGGCGTTCAGCGCATGGCTGCCCGCGCTGGTCAACCGCCCTGCCTGGCAGGCGCTCTATGTTCACCTTAAGAACGGCTTCTACGCCAATACCCTGTTCGACCGGTTCATGGACACAGCTCGACTGGCTCGCTGATCGGTGAAATGATTATCTGGAGGAAGCACCCATGAATATGCATATGGCTGACGTTCAGACCCGACCTGCACGCACCGCGCCGACATACGCCCCGGCTATCGACACGATCAAAGCAGCGGTGCAGCGCGCCGAACAACGCATCGCTCCCTTGTGGCCCCTGCGCAATTTTGTCGCAGTCAATCCATACCTGGGATTGATCGATCATTCCTTCGAGTCTGCCGCTTATATCCTGGCGCGGCGGGCGGGCGCGCGGATGACGGCTCCGCGATCCTTCTACGCGCAGGCGATTCGGAGCGGCCGCATCACCGATGCGGATCTCGAAGCGGCATTAGCCGGGGGAAGCCCATTTCCCGGCGCTCCCGCGAATGTGGCAGCGCTCAAGGCGTTTGCCCTGGGCGATGAGCCGGAGCCAACGTTCCCGATCCTGCCGACGGTCGCCGATGCAGCCCGCAAGGTGACCGGCGTCAACTGGGCTGATGTCGTAACCGACCTGATCTCAACCTGGGCTGGCGCTTATTTCGATCTGGGTCAGTCCTACTGGCCGTCGCCGTGGAAACATCTGCCGCCGTATGCCGCATGGCGCGCCGAGGCTGCGCACGACCGCACACCACAGATGCGTGGCGTGCATGGCTTTCGCCAGGCGTTGCGCGACATGCCGGAATCGGCAATGGAGACCATTGTCGCTGCAGTGGAGAAGTTGAACATTCCGATCAACGGGCTTGAGGCGTACCTGCACCGACTCCTGATGAGCATTCACGGCTGGGCGGCGTATGCTCGCTATCTTCGCTGGGAAGCCGAACTCTACGGCGGCGAAGACCACACACTGACCGATCTGCTGGCGATCCGGCTGGTCTGGGAGGTGGCGCTCTTGCACAGCTTCGCGCGCAAGGGAGTGGCTGACGTATGGCGCTCAATGACAGGCGAATATGTCGACGATCGCCCTGACCCGGCGCTTCAGCGCGCGCTCGCTGGTGATCTCCTGCTCCAGCGGGCCTTTGAGAAAGCCTATCAGCGTCAGTTTTTCGCACAGCTTGGCGTAGCGACGCCAGCCAGAGTTGCTGCACGCAAGCGGGTGCAGGCAGCATTTTGCATCGATGTGCGCTCTGAAATTTTCCGGCGCGCACTTGAGACGGTGACCGATGAGATCGAAACGATCGGTTTCGCGGGGTTCTTCGGCTTCCCGATCGAGTATGTGCCGCTGGCTGAGACCCGTGGCGGCGCGCAGTGCCCGGTCCTGCTGACGCCGCAGTTCGTCATTGCCGAATCGGTCAACGGCGCGTCGGAGCGCGAAGTGAACGCCGCTATCAAGAAACGCGCACAGAACCAGCGGGTTGCCAAAGCCTGGCGCATGTTCAAGTTCGCACCGGTCTCCTGCTTTGGGTTCGTCGGTCCGGTCGGTCTGGCATACGTGCTGAAGCTGGCGCTGGATACGCTGGGGATCACCCGTCCTGTGCCACATCCGGCAACGTTTGGGCTGGATGCGCACACGCGCGAGCGCGTTGCACCCAGTCTCGAACCGCGCACCCTTGGAGGGCGCACAACCGGCATGACGCTGGAACAGCGGGTGGCAGCCGCCGAAGGGGCGCTCAAAGCGATGTCGCTGACGCACAACTTTGCCCGCCTGGTGTTGCTGACCGGGCATGGCTCAACGACCGTCAACAACCCCCATGCAACCGGTCTGGACTGCGGTGCATGCGGCGGACATACCGGCGAGGCGAATGTGCGGGTGGCGGTGCAGATTCTGAACGACCCTGCCGTGCGTACCGGCTTGAAAGCGCGCGGCATTGTCATCCCCGACGATACTGTGTTCCTAGCTGGTCTGCACGACACCACCACCGATGATGTGACGATTTTCGACAAAGCCCATATTCCAGCGAGTCATACTGCCGACCTCAAGCGGCTCGAAGCCGATCTAGCCGCAGCCGGACGGCTGGCGCGCGCGGAGCGATCAACGCTCTTGAAAATCGGCAAAAAGACGGATATCGATAGCGCGGTTCGTCGCCGGAGCAAAGACTGGTCGCAGGTGCGCCCGGAATGGGGGCTGGCAGGGTGCGCAGCGTTTATCGTCGCCCCGCGCGACCGCACTGCAGGTGTGGTGATGAATGGACGTTCCTTCCTGCATTCCTATGAATGGCGACAGGACGAAGGCTTCGGCGTACTGGAACTCATCATGACGGCGCCAATGATCGTCGCCAGCTGGATCAACCTCCAGTACTACGGTTCGACGGTGGATAATCGGGTCTTCGGCAGCGGCAATAAGACGCTGCACAATGTCATCGGAACGCTCGGCGTACTCGAAGGCAATGCCGGTGATCTGCGCATCGGACTGCCGTGGCAGTCGGTGCACGATGGCGAAAAGTATGTGCACGAGCCGATACGGCTGCACGTCCTGATCGAAGCACCAATCGACACTATGACGGCGATTATTGCCAGGCACGAGCAGGTGCGACAGTTGCTCGACAACGGCTGGCTTTACCTGTTTGCGATTGACGCGAGCGGTAAGGTGACGCACAGGTATATCGGCGGTTTGCAATGGGAGGAATGCTGATCCGATATGACGACCGCACCGCGACTGGTCATTATCATTACCCACGCTGGGCGTGATCCCGGCGCCGTTACCCTGGGATTTCTGACAGCAAGCACCGCGCTGGCTGCCGGACATCGCGTGGCAGTACTGCTACGCGGTGAAGGAGTGTTGTGTGCGACGGCGGAGGGCTGGGCTGCCAACCTGCACGAAGCAGGATACCCGCCGTTGCGCGAAGTGCGCGATGCGTATCGTAGAGCAGGCGGAACGTTGTACCTGTCGCAGCCGTGCCTCCAGCGTTACTGGCTCAGCACCGACCAGGGTCTGATCCCAGGCGTGCGCGTGCTGAGTATCGCAGAAATGGCGGATCTCTGCATCGGCGCAACAACGCTGATCTTCTGAAGTCGATATATCGACACGCCTGCGTGAAGTGTGGTATAGTTATTGTCAGCAATGTCGCAGAGCGCAGGCGTGCATATGAACCCTTTCGGTAACCGCAAACCGGTGATCGATCCTCGTCTCTTTATCGGAAGGCGCAGTCTCATTGCCGCAGTCTGCGAGCGCCTGACGGCTGCGCCGCCGCAATGCTGCGCCGTGGTTGGCGATGCGCGGAGCGGGAAGACCTCGCTGCTCTACTACCTGCGCAGTTCGACGTCAGGGCGTCCGATTTGCGCCGACGCTGACGTAGCACGGTTCGTCTTCCCCTATGTCAATGCGGGTCCCTACGCTGATCTCGGCGCTTCGCAAAGCCACGGCGCCCTCTACTTCTGGCGTGATCTGACACGTGCCACGGCGCAGGCGCTCGCTCTGCCCGACGATCTCCCTACACTGCCAGATCAGGGCATCGCCGAAGCAGCAATTGCTGATGCAGTGTATGCGCTTAAGTGCATGGTTGAAGACATCATCCGCCGCGCTGCAGATCACACCTTCATTTTTCTGATTGACAATGTGGAAGGCATTGCGCGATTGCCACGTCACACAGCAAGTTTCCTGCGCTCGCTGACGCAGGACCCCGACATTGGTGATCGTGTCGCTTATGTCGTTACTTCCAGCACGCCATTGAACCGTCTCTACCCGGTGAACGAGTTGCGCGAGCCGTCATCCTTCTGGGGGTTGTTCGCCAGCGAACTGTTCATGGGGGGTCTTGATGACGCCGACATTGCCGCGCTGCTCGGACGTGCTCCAGAGCTAAGTGACGCTGATCGCGCCTGGATCCGACGGCTTGGCGGCTCCAATCTGATGTTGATCCTGATTGCCGCTGCGCACGTATACGAGTGGCGGCTCCATCCGGCTGGCAGCCCCGATGATGTCGAACGTGCCGCCGTTGAAGAGGCGCGCCCGCTCTGTCGCTCCTGGTGGCGCGAATTGACCGAGACGCATACAGCGCCCATCGACGCGCGCCAGTCGCTGATCGATCAGAACCGTGCGCCAACCCCCGACGAGACTGCGATCTTCGAGGCGCTCTACGCCCGTGGATTGGCGCAGCGCGACCGGCACGGCTGGCGTATCGCTTCGACCATCTTCGCCCAGGCGCTGTCGGATCAACCGGACAGGCCCTCGACGTCGCTTCCACCGCTGCCCGCCACAGCGCCAGCAACGCCGCCAGCCTTTACCCACCTCGAAGGGGAGGTCTATGCGTTCCTGCGCGAAAACGCCGGGCGCGTCTGCACCCGCGACGAGGTCAAACGCGCCATCTGGCCTGTCTCCCCGCCCTCTGACAGTGCGCTGCAGAAGATTATCGAGCGCATCCGCGACAAGATTGAACCCGACCCTAAACATCCCCGCAAATTGATCGCCGTGCGTGGCCAGGGATATATGCTGCGCCGCGATACCGATTAACGTATCCCCACCATTCGATGGAGTCTGATCCGTTGAAGGTATAGTCTTTTTGCGTCTTTTTACTCTCTATATTGACGTAAACAGCGCTTTTTGGTACATTCTGAGATGTCCGGTTTATCTCTATATGTCTTTGAGGGGAGTATGGATACGGTCGAGATCATCCGCAGCAACCTGCTGTCGCCGCTGGTGCTGGCATTCGTGTTGGGCATTGTTGCAACGCTGATCAGGAGTGAAGTTGAGATTCCCGAACCGGTCATCAAAGCAATTTCAGTCTATCTCCTGTTTTCAATCGGGTTAAGTGGTGGTGTCGAACTGGCAGGAACAACGCTCTCCGAATTTCTCCTGCCAGCGCTGGCAACGATCGCTCTGGCAATCGCCGTGCCGACCTGGTGCTATCTGATCCTGCGTGGTATCGGCAGGTTCGACATTCCCAACGCTGCCGGCATTGCAGCGCATTACGGTTCGGTCTCATCAGTCACCTTTGTTGCCGGGATCTCGTTTGTCGAGCGCCTGCCGGAAGGGCAGAACACATTCGAGGCGTTCATCCCGGCGCTGGCGGCGCTGATGGAGTGGGGTATCATTGTGGCGCTCTTCATCGGTCGCTGGCGCCTGGGGGCGAGTCAGGCTCAAAATGGCGATCTCGGTCGGGTCATTCGTGATACACTCACCGGGCGCAGTGTGGTGTTGTTGCTTGGCGGGCTGCTGATCGGCATGATTATCGGCGAGCAGGGGTTTGCGCGTATTAAGCCGCTCTACGGTGATCTCTTCCGCGGTGTGTTGGTCTTCTTTCTAATTGAAATGGGCATGCTCGCCGGTCGACAGTTGCGCGATTTTGTCAAAGTTGGGCCGTTTATGGCGGTCTTTGGAACGGTCATGCCGCTGATCCACGGTATTATTGGCGTGTCGCTCGGTCTGCTTGCGGGGCTTTCTCCTAACGGCGCCTTCATTCTGGGAGTCATTACCGCAAGTTCATCGTACATCGACGCTCCGGCTGCCGTGCGCGCCACGTTCCCGCAGGCGAATCCGAGCATTTATCTGACATCATCGCTTGGCATTACCCTCCCCGTGAATCTCATTCTTGGTCTGCCGTTGTATTATGAATATGCACGCTGGCTGGGCGTGACGCTCGGACGGATGTGATGCGGCACGATGGCGTGCATTGAAAGGAGCGGGTGTATGAAACTGACGACGGTACGATTGGTGACAATCATTGCCGAACCAGTGCTGAAGGATCGGTTGCTCCACGAAATCCATGCGCTTGGCGCGCACGGCTACACCATCTCTGAAGTGCATGGCGAGGGAACGCGCGGGATTCACGCCAGTCAGTGGCAGGGCGGCAATATCAAGATTGAAACGCTGGTCTCTCCTGAAGTCGCCGACCGCATTATGGATGCTATGGCAGACCACTATTTTCCCAACTATGCCGTCATTGCCTATGTAAGCGATGTGCAGGTGGTGCGTGGCGAAAAGTTCGTCTAGTTGAGCGTTGATCGCCGCGCGTTTCCGTGCTACCATCTCACACCTGATCCTGTGTCTCGGCGCGAGTGCCATGTCTGCTGATTGGATCGTGGTGCGCGGGGCGCGCGTCCATAATCTGAAGAATATCACGGTCGCCATGCCGCGCAATGCGCTGGTGGTGATCACCGGTCTCTCTGGCTCCGGCAAATCGTCGCTGGCGTTCGATACGATTTTTGCCGAAGGTCAGCGTCGCTATGTCGAATCGCTTTCCGCCTATGCCCGCCAGTTCCTTGGTCAGATCGACAAGCCGGACGTTGACGCCATCGAAGGATTGTCGCCTGCCATTGCCATCGATCAGAAAGGGCTGGCGCGCAATCCGCGCTCAACCGTCGGCACCATTACCGAAATCTACGATTATCTGCGACTGCTGTTTGCCCGGATTGGACGACCGCACTGCATCCACTGCGGTCGTCCGCTCACGCGCCAGTCGGCGCAACAGATGATCGATACGATCCTCGGTCTGCCGGGCGGCAGCCGCGTGCTGCTGCTTGCGCCCCTCGTCCGCGATCAGAAGGGCGACCATCAGACCCTTTTCGATCAGGTGCGCAAGCAGGGGTTCGTCCGTGTGCGCGTCGATGGCGAGGTGCGCGATCTTGGCGACGACCTGCGCCTTGACCGTCATCGTCCGCATACGATCGAGGTCGTTGTGGACCGGCTGGTCATTCCATCAGCCGATCCCTCGCAGCAACAGACGCAGTTTCGCGTGCGCGTCGCCGATTCGGTCGAAACGGCGCTGCGGGTCGGCGGCGGCGTGGTGATCGTCCAGATCGTCGGCGGTGATGAACTTACTCTGTCGCAGCGTTACGCCTGCCCGGTGCACGGACCGGCTTCCATCGGGGCGCTCGAACCGCGTGATTTTTCTTTCAACAATCCATCGGGCGCCTGCCCTGCCTGTGATGGTCTGGGAAGCGTGCTGGAGTTCGACCCCGATCTGGTGATCCCCGACCGATCCCGTTCACTTGCGGAAGGCGCTGTTGCGCCCTGGTCGAACGTCAGTCGCGCGCAGCGCCGCTACTTTGACGATCTGCTGACATCACTCGCCGGGCACTTCGGTTTTTCACTGCACACACCAGTGCGCGATCTGCGCCCGGAGGTGATCGCTACGCTGCTCTACGGTTCTAACGGTGATGTGATGCCGCTCCGTTACCACATACGCGGCGAAGAGCGCATGGTTGAGGCGCCGTTCGAGGGGGTTATCCCCGGTCTGCGCCGTCGTCTGGCGGAATGCACCGATGAAACCGAACGCGCACAGATTGAGCAGTTTATGACCCCGCGCACATGCCCGGCATGCAACGGCGCGCGACTGCGTCCCGAACTGCTCGCCGTCACCGTCGCCGGATACACGATTGCGCAGGTGGCGGCGCTCCCTGTCGCTGAAGCGTGGTCGTGGGCGAAAACACTGGCTGCCGACGTTGACGAGGTGGTCGCCCGCTGGCGTGAGACGCGCGAAAGCGACCTGCGCTCGTCCATCTATGCTCTTACGGTGCGCGAATGTCAGATCGCGGCGCCAATCCTGAATGACATCTGCGCCCGACTCCGGTTTCTAAATGAAGTCGGGCTGGGGTATCTCACGCTTGACCGCACTGCGACGACCCTTGCTGGCGGCGAGGCGCAGCGCATCCGCCTGGCGACGCAGATCGGCGCCGGGCTGAGCGGTGCGCTCTATGTGCTGGACGAGCCGAGCATCGGGTTACACCCACGTGATACGGCGCGCCTGCTCAACACGTTGCGTCAACTGCGCGACCTGGGCAACAGCGTGCTGGTTGTTGAACACGACGAAGAGATCATTCGCGCAGCCGACTGGATCGTTGACATTGGTCCCGGTGCGGGAGAGCGCGGCGGCGAGGTGATCGTCAGCGGTCCGCTCGATGCAGTGCTGGCAGAGCCGCGCTCACTCACCGGACAGTACCTCTCCGGCAAACGCACGATTGCCGTGCCACGCCGCCGACGACCCGGCAACGGCGCATTCCTGACGATCAGGGGAGCGCGCGAGCACAACCTGAAGAACATCGACGTCTCTATCCCGCTGGGATGCCTGGTTGCCGTCACCGGCGTCAGCGGGTCTGGCAAATCGACCCTGATCAACGACACCCTCTACCCGCGGCTGGCGCAGGCGCTCCATGGCGCGCGCGCACGCCCCGGTGCCCACGACGCGATCTACGGCATCGAACAGATCGACAGAGTGATCGACATTGACCAGTCGCCCATCGGGCGCACGCCACGCTCCAACCCGGTCACCTACACCAAGGCGTTCGACCCGATCCGCAAATTGTTCGCGCAAACGCCCGAAGCGCGCGCGCGCGGCTATGATGCCAGTCGTTTCTCGTTCAACATTCCCGGAGGACGGTGCGAGCACTGTAACGGCGAAGGGTTGATGCAGATCGAAATGCAATTCCTTCCCGACCTGTACGTCACCTGCGACGTGTGTCACGGCGCGCGCTACAACCGTGAAACGCTCGACATTCGTTACCGGGGCAAGAATATCGCCGAAGTGCTCGACATGACGGTTGAAGAAGCGGCGGCATTTTTCGAGCGTGTCCCGTCCATCGCCGAGAAGTTGCAAACCCTGATCGACGTCGGGTTAGGCTATATTCGCCTGGGGCAGCCAGCCACGACCCTCTCCGGCGGCGAGGCGCAGCGCATCAAACTGGCGACCGAACTGAGTCGGCGCGCCACCGGGCGCACCCTCTACATCCTCGATGAACCGACGACCGGCTTGCACGTCGCTGATGTTGACCGGTTGCTGCGTGTCTTGCAGCGCCTGGTGGACGCCGGAAACACCGTTCTGGTGATCGAACACCATCTCGATGTGATCAAATGCGCCGATTGGGTGATCGACCTGGGACCGGAAGGGGGCGAGGAGGGCGGGCGTGTTGTCGCCGTCGGCACGCCCGAACAGGTCGCGCGAACGCCGGGATCGTACACCGGTCAGTGCCTGGCGCGGGTGGTTGAAGGTTGAACGTTGAACGTTCAACGTTCAACGTTGTATATTATTTCACCCCTAACCGGCGGCGCGCGAATGCGCGAACGCTTCTGGCAATGGCAATGGCTTCACGAGCCTCTTCGAACGAGGGTTCCCTGCCTGGATAACGCGCAAGCACAGCAAATCCAGAAAGAAATTCGAGCTGTTGTGCATCAAAATTGGTCGAAATGCCATTACTCAAGCAAAGATGATTCAAGATGATCAAGTCGTGTGTTCGCGGAAATGCAACACCTCCGGCGACTAACAGAGCTTTGAAATACTTTTCAGCGCATTGTTGCGCGTGGAACACTGCCGCATCGGTGCGTTTGATCTTGCCACGCAATGCACGACGCGCCATATCGAGGTCACTTTCAGCCTTCGCCGCCCAATCCAGCGGGTTACTTTCGTTCATACAGACAGATTCCCCGCGTGTAAATCTCTTGCAGGAAAGGAGAACATGTTTGCAACGCTTCGTCGATCTCCTCCGGCGTCTTTACGATCAGATCGAGAGGAAAAAGGCGCGGATATAGCGCCATTGCTACGCGCATATAGCGTGTACGATATGGTTCATCGGATCGCACAACAACCAGCAGGTCTACGTCGCTATCGGGCGTGGGATGACCATACGCATACGAGCCGAACAGAATAATCTTCTCCGGGTTGATCTCACGAATCAGTCGCTCAATCGCGGGCGGTAACGTCTCTGCCACCGGCGGAAGACCACGCGGCGCAATGTCGGTTGGAAGCGAGAAGATGGCACGCACCGGCGCGCTCCTTTCGCACTTAACCAAAGCGTATCAAAATTGTAACAGAAGCGCAGCGCCGTGTCGTTCTTTACATGGTAAAGTGAGAGCGTGCAGGCGCATTTCATTATGTCGTAATGTATGACAACACCGCTCGACCTGATCGGAACAACCATCGGCAACCATGAGATTCAGGCGTTGATCGGCAGGGGCGGGATGGCGACCGTCTACCGCGGGATCGATCACAACCTGGGGCGCGCTGTAGCGATCAAAATCCTGTCGGAAGAGGCGCGCGCCCATCCTGGCTTCGTTGAGCGGTTCCGGCAGGAAGCGCGCCTGATCGCCAATCTACGCCACCCCAATATCGTCCAGATTTACGATTTTGGCGTCCATAACGGAACGCCGTACATGGTTCAGGAACTGTTGCCGGGACCAACGCTCGAACAGCGGATCGTTGATGCTGTGCGCAGCGGTCAGCCCCTTCCGCCTGACGACGTGGTTGCGATCACCCGCCAACTCGCCGCTGCGCTGGACGCCGCGCATGCTGCCGGGGTCATTCACCGCGATGTGAAGCCCGCCAACGCCATGTGGAACGCGCTTGGGGCGCTGGTGTTGACCGATTTCGGCATTGCCTGCAGCAATCTGGTGTCGGGTCATCAGACGCAGGTCGGGATGGTCGTGGGCACGCCGGGGTATCTGTCGCCCGAACAGGCGCAGGGGCTGCCAGTGACACCCGCCAGTGATATCTATAGCCTGGGGGTGGTGGTGTTCGAGATGCTTGCTGGTCGTCTCCCCTTCGATGGCGATACGCCAATGAGCATTGCCATCCAGCATATTCAGACGCCGCCGCCACCCCTGCGCGCGCTGCGTCCCGACATCCCGCCCGTCGTCGAAGCGGTAGTGCTGCGCGCGCTGGCGAAGGACCCGACGACGCGGTTCGAGCGGGCAGAGCAGTTCGCCAAAGCACTGGAACGCGCATATGCAAGCACAGGTGCAGCGGTGCTACGCTCTTCCCCGGTCGCCACCACCGACATCCATCGCCAGGCAACGGTCGCATGGCGACCCGGCGCTGCAACGCGGCAACCTGCATCTGGGTCGCACCACGACGATCCGCCGCAACCAGACTCCACCGGTGCGCCGGGACAGGCAACGCGCAGTCGCAGCTTATCGCTGCTGCCGCTGCTGGGTGGGCTGTTCGTGTTTCTACTGATCGTCGGCAGCATCCTGGCGATGCGCAGTGGCGCGTCCACCGCCGGGCAAAACGGCGCCGCTGTACCGGTGACGCCTGTCGTCGCCGCGACGCCGCCTGCCGCAGGTGATGATAGCGCTGCGCTCCCTGCGCCGACAGCCGCCCCATCCACAGCCATAGCGCCAATGGAAGCGCCTCCAATAGCCCCGCCGACCGCACCCGCGCTCACCGACACACTGCCGCCAGCGCCGCCAGCAGCTACAGGCGATGCACTTGTCAACCTGCGCGCCCTGTTGCAATCGGTCACGGGCGACCGACGTACTGGAAAAGATGCGCAGAAGTGGCTCCGCACCCTGGACGAGTTCGAACGCGAGATCGGCAAAGGCAACACTCGGCGCGCGCGCGACAAATTGCGCGAACTTCAGCGCGATCTCACCGAAGCGGAGCAGAGCGGCAAACTGACATCGGAGTTGACCCGTGAGGCGCTGCAACAGATCAACGCAATTGCAGCCGCTTATGGCATCGAACTGTGGAGATAGGAACCAGCAATGGCGACGATCACACGCCTGCGCGCGCGGCTTGGCGGTCGGGTGCGCGAACTCGAACTCCTAATCACTGCATTTCTGTTCGTTGCGGTCAGCCTAGGCGCACTGATCGCAACCGCCAGCGGTCGGGTGCGCTGGGTCGATCTGACAATCATCTGCGCTTTCGCCGGTCTTTTTCTCACCATCAGTCTGGCGCTTGCGCTGCGCGACTGGGGCGAGGATCAGATGGTGTTGCCAATTGCTGCATTGCTGGCAGGCATCGGCATGATCATGGCACGTCGCCTCGAACCAGACCTGGTGCAACGCTACGGCGAGGTGTACAGCGGCATTGCCCTCAAACAGGTGATCTGGATCTTTGGCGGCGCAGCCGTGCTCACGCTGGCGAGTTTCGTTCCCTGGCGCCTGCAATGGCTCAAGCACTATCGTTACACCTGGCTTATCCTGGGTCTGGCGCTGGTGGCGATCACCGCTCTCTTCGGTGTGGAACGCAACGGCGCGCGTCTCTGGCTCAGCCTGGGGTTCTTCCAGTTGCAACCGGTTGAACTGCTGAAGGTGCTGCTGGTGATCTACCTGGCTACCTACCTGGACAGTCACCGCGAACTGATCGGACGCGGCATCTACTGGCTTGGTCCGCTGAAACTGCCGCCACTCCCGTACCTGGCGCCAATTGTGGTCATGTGGGGGGTGACGATTGGTTTGATCATCGTCCAGAAGGACCTGGGCGCCGCTTTGCTCTTCTTCGTCATCTTTCTGGCGATGCTCTACGTTGTCAGCGGACAGGCACGCTACGCCGCCGTCGGATTGTTCGCATTCGCGCTTGGTGCAGCAGCGCTCTACCCGCTCTTCAGCCACGTGCGGGTGCGCCTGAACGCATGGCTCGATCCCTGGTCCGATCCGTTCGGCATCGGCTTCCAGATGGTGCGCGCATTGCACGCGCTGGCGAACGGCGGTTGGGCGGGAACTGGCATCGGCGCGGGCGACCCGACCATGGTTCCTGAGAGTCACACCGACTTTGTTTTTGTGGCGATCGGCGAGGAATTGGGGCTTGCGGGCACATTCGCCCTGACGGTGTGCTACGCGATCTTCGCGCTCAAAGGGTACCTGATCGCAATGCAGGCGCGTGATGGGTTCCAGCAACTGCTTGCCGTTGGACTGACGACTGCCATTGCTGCGCAGGCTTTCATCATTATGGCTGGCGCGACGCATCTTATTCCACTCACTGGCATTACGCTGCCGTTCGTCAGTTACGGCGGCTCATCGACGTTGATCAACTTTGCGATGGTCGGGTTGCTGTTGCGTATTTCCGCTGCGCGCAAGCCCCCGCAGACGTTGTGAGACGGCGTTTCGCGTATCAGCAGGCGTGCGCTGCAACAGCGCCGCATCGGAGTCCTGCCAGACTCAACCCGCTGCGTAGCGAGTGGCAAGCTAGGAGCGCATCGTTCCCGATTCTCAGTTCTTGGCTCTTGATTCTTGGTTCTCAGTTCAGAGTTCTACGATGCCCGATCAGGTTCGCACAATCATAGCCTGGATCGCTGGTGTTCTGGGTATCATCGTGATCGGCAGCGGTCTGTTCATTCCCAACGCCAACCTCTGGCGATTGCACCTCCTGACCGGACTCTGGTTGATCTCGCTGCCAATACGCCGCGTGATGAAGAACCAGGGCGACACATCCGCCTGCACCGTGCGCGGACTGATGCTGATCGCAGTTCTCGGCTTTTCTGCCGTTGGGTTGCACCTGGTGCGCAATCAGGTGACGCAGGCGGAAGCAACCCGGCGCGCTGTAGCGTCGCTGACGCAGCCTGGTACGCAACAACCAACTCCCGTCATCGCCGAGCCTGATCCTGCCGAACGCACCTCGTTGGGAAGCGGGCGAACATTTCCAGTGGCGATCAGTCCCGGGGTGCGTGGGCGCATCCTCGACCGCAACGGTGCCGTGCTTGCGGAAACGGTTGATGGACGGCGCACCTATCCCAACCCAGCGCTCGGCAATCTGATCGGCTTTCAGAGCCGTCTCTACGGCACAACCGGGCTAGAAGCGCGCTTCGACGCGCAACTATCGGGCGTGGCCACCCTCTCGCCGACCGCCATTCTCGAAGCGCGCCTGATAGGATTGCCGATTGAGCAGACCCCCGCCGACCTGATCCTCACCCTGGATAGTCGCCTGCAAGCAGCGGCGCAGCAGGCCCTCGGCGAGCGCGCGGGTGCCGTGGTGCTGATCGACGTGCCAACCGGCGCGATCCTGGCAATGGTCACCTACCCGCGCTTTGATCCAAATCAACTGGTGCTGCCCGACCCCGCATCGCAGGCGGATGTTGAGCGGGTGCAGGCTGCATGGGCTGAATTGAGTAAGCGTTCGGATGCCCCTTTGCTCAACCGGGCGACCCAGGGACGCTACCCGCCTGGTTCGGTCATCAAAACCCTTACCGCTGCGGCTGCACTCGATAGCGGCGTGTTGCCCGATCCCTCGGCTGCGGTAACCTGTCCTAACCTGCTGCCGACGGAAGCGGGTGCACCTCCAGTGCGCAATGCGGTGGACAATCTGTTCCGGCGCACCGGTGATCCTTCCGATCTGGTGCGCGTCTACGCCTTCTCGTGCAATACCGCATTCGCGCAGATCGGGCTAGCGCTGGGCGCCGACCGCTTCCTTGAGTATGCACGCCGTTTCGGGTTGCAGACGACCGACACGCGCACAGGCTCCCCCGATCTCCGTGATATTCCGGCAGAGATTGGCACAATTGCGAATGAAGCGGCGTTTTTGCAACGTCCTGCGGCACTGGCGGACACTGCATTCGGTCAGGGGCAGGCGCTCGTCACCCCGCTCGACATGGCGCAACTCGCAGCCTCAATTGCGAACGAAGGACGTTTGATGCGTCCGTACCTGGTTGCAGAAGCGCGCACCAGCGACCGCATCATCTATCAGGCTCAACCGGAGATAGTGCGCCAGGTCGTTGCACCGGAAACCTCACAGCGCATGCTCGCGATCATGCGCACGTCGGTTGAAATCGGCTACGCGCAGCCGATTGCGCTACCAGGCGTTGCCGTTGGTGCAAAGACTGGCACTGCCGAAACACCGCGCGGCGTGCCGCACTCCTGGATCATCGCGGTTGCGCCGACAGAACAACCACGCTACGCGATTGCCGTGATCGTCGAGTATGGCGGCGAGGGAAGTAGGTCGGCGTTGCCAGCAGCGCGCCAGGTGCTGGCTGCTGCACTGGAGGTGACGCCGTGAATGGTCGTATGATCAGGCGAGTGTCGGCAGCGAAGCGTGTCGTGACATACGTGGCGCTCGCCATGCTGCTCGCGGCATGCGCCGAACCGCTGGTCGAGCCGCGTCCGCCGCGCGCGCCGACAGCGGTGATCGACCGGTACAACGCCATCGTTGCAACTGCCGAGGCAGGCGACGATCTGTTGGCGCGCGCCAGAGCCTACTATGAGCGCGGCAACATCTGGTTCGATCAGCAGAACTACACTGCTGCCATCGCCGACTATGACCGGGCGCTCGCGCTCGACCCCTCTCTGTCGCGCGCTGTTCACAATCGTGGTCTGGCATATGCACTGTTGGGGGACGACACTGCCGCGCTGCGGGATTATGCCGAAGCAATTCGTCTCGACCCTGCCTACCGCCGCGCATATGAAAATCGGGTACGCTTGCTTGAACGTCTTGTCGTCGAAAAGCCAGACGAAACCCGGCTGCAACAACTGGCTGACGATTACGGCAAACTGGCGGAACTGATCCCCGATGCCGCAGCGACCTATCGCTACCAGCAGGGACTTACGCTGATGCGATTGGGCGACCGCGCCGCCGCGCGTGAAGCGTTCGACGCTGCACTCCGTGCCCAACCGCAGCACGTCGATGCGCTGTACGAACGGGCATTGATCCTGTACGCCGACGGCGATCTAAATGCCGCCCTTGCCGACCTCGACGCTGCGCTGCGTCTAAGTCCCCGCGCTGCTAACGCCTACTACGTGCGCGGGTTGATACGTTACGCACAGGGAGACATACGCAGCGCAATCGCCGATTTTGGTCAGGCGCTGGTGCTCCGGCCCGAATACCCTGAGGCGCTTATTGCGCGGGCAGCAGCATACGCGGCGCAGGGCAACACTGCCGCTGCCCGCGCCGACCTCCAGCGCCTCGATGGATTGACGCTCGACCCGACACTTCAGCAGGCCCGCGAAGCGCTGCGGATTCAGACAGGTTCACCCCGACCCACCACTGGCGGAAATTGATCAGTGCGAGGTTCCGTGAACAGGTAGACTGCAAGTGTGCATGGTACACCTGTCACCGGGCAATGCTGCAAGTGGTCGGCGCCCTCCAGCACGCGAGAGCTGACAGGTCAAGCAGCGATTCAGCACAGCCCTGGATACGGCGCCCTCCTAAGAGCGAGGGCTGACAGCAGGTGTGGCTGGCGGTGTCGGTGCGCTGGTGCAGCGCCCTCCTGCACGCGAGAGCTGGCAGGAGTAGGTTTTTATCAAGCCTCTGTGTTCCTTTTCTCGTTTTAGGCTTCAGGACGCCCAGACTCTCCCTCCTCCCACGAGGGGGAGAAAGAGGGTTAGGGAGGATAAGGGGCAAAAGCGCACGGGAATGCAGCAAATCGCGCATCTCTCCCAAGAATTCTATCTCTGAGGCAGAGTGTTTGAGGGCATAACGAGTGAGATTCGGTACAGCCCGCGCGGGCGGACTTCGCGCCGTGGAGCCGGGAGCGTATGGTCGTTGATATTCCGCTCTCGCTCCCGCAGACGGGCTTCGCATTCCATAACCGAGAGCTTATGGTCTTTGAATAATTCGGTACAGCCCGCGCAGGTGGACGTCGCTCCGTATAGCCGAGGGCTAATGGACTTTATATTCTGTTCTACTGATCTCCATTGGTGTCAAGCCTTACTCAGCAGGGTGCGCTGCCTGCCCGCCGGATCCTGCAATCGCGCGTCGCGGAACCTCAGGATGCCGAGGGCAGCACGAGCCTCCCCTCCGGAACGGACGCGGGCGCACACTCGCCTTCTCCCCCTGCCTGCCCCGACCCCACGACGGTGACCACTGAGGTGGTGCAGCTGGTCTGCCGTGACCCGCGGCAGTGCAGGCTGACCCAGACGCGCTGGACCATGCACGCCCGCATCCAGAAGCGGCTGGACCTGACTTGGCAGCGCGCCCGCTGTCAAGAGCCTCGCCCCGCTCCCCACGATCAGGCCCACCTGCAGGAGATCGCAGCCGCGGGGGACGATCTGCACGTACGCATCCCCGCCAGGGGGTGACCGGGGAGCGGGATGAAGTTACGGTCAGCTAACGCCCCTCCCTGGTCAACAGGAAGGGATGGGCGGGCGCTGCTCAGGGGCGAGCAGCACGGAGGCAGGCAACCGAGGGCGCGCTGCACAGCGTGGGCCGTTTGGACAGCGTGACGGGTCAGGTCGTCACCCGGCGGGCGAAGACGATTGGCCTGGCGATGCCGGGGCGACCTCTCAGGATCAGCGCGCTGCCTCCCCTGCGGCTGCGCGCATCGCTGTGGCGTTGGATACGGGATCCCTCGGCTGGCGTCCGAATGTCCTGGCAGTGCGCGCGCTGCAAACGACCCGCTGGGCGTTTTCCCGTCCCGGCAAGTGACCACTACCCCCAGGGTTCGGGCCGCGCGCCGGGCTGGGGGTGTCCGCCTGCCCATCCGACGGATGCCGTTGCCAAAGGATGCCTTGTGGATCGGTCAGATCGAGATACTAGGGCGGTGGATGCATCAGGAGGTCACCCGGTGTGCATTGCTGGGCAACGGATATTAGGTGCGCAGTTGCGCCGCATCCTTACTTCGTATCGTTTACAACCGGCTCACCGAGGCGTGCAGCGTATGTCGGTCTCGGATAGCGGATTATGTATTCAAGGACCATTAGCCCCGCGGCAAGAGACGCATACTGGATTAAGTGCTCAATCTTCATGAGCTCCATGGCCAGTTCGGCATACCGGATTTTAATCTTTTTTGCAGTGGGTATCTGACCAGAGAACAGCCTTAATAAGCGCACTGTGTATTCCTCTTATACTTGGCGACAACCGCAACTAGATGCTGGTAGCAGGCAATCGGAGTGACATTATCGGCGCGAACATTCAACCCGATCAGATCAACGACTGACAGGGAGCTGCCGTTGCCACTGTTGCCAGCCCATGCCCACGCGCGGCAGGCGCAGTCGTAATAATGCCCATAGCGGCAACCCGCTGCTCCACGGAGTTACGCTAGCAACGCTCAGAAGATCGCTGTTTTCACCACGAATCCCGACATACCGCCCCGTTTCTAGCATCCGCGGATCGAACCAGTTGCCCGGATAACTGTGCGCGCAGAACGCCAGCAACTCATTGGCCACAGCCGACGTCAGCCCGTTCGACATCAGAAACATCGACACCGTTGAGCCGAACCGGATCGCGCAGCGCCTTTAAGTGCAGACCATGCGGTTCCAGCAGACGGGCAGTGGAAAGCGCATCATGCACTTCAGGGGAGAGGTGGGCATAAGAGCGCTGCAGCAGCAGATGCACCGTTCTGCCGGGCAAGGTCGCAAGTAAGGTCTGCGCCTGCCTTCAAGCCATATCAGACCGTCAGCGTCCAGAAGAAATCGTCGAGATCGCCGATAGCGGCAGGTAAAGCGCAGGGTCACACTGCAGGTAGGTGCCGATCTCTTGTTTATCGTGAAGAATGACAGCGTTGCTTATCAACGTCCTCTGGCACCGGATCGCTTTTGCGCTACGAAATGTATAGCTCCCTCATCTGCTCTGCCGTCCCTGGCGCAGCACCAATCGCCGATCCAGCTCCTCGAGCGTGATCGAGCAGAAGAAACGACGGTGACGCTCAAAACCGAGACGTTCATACCATGTCCGTGCGCGGTCATTCTCCCAGCCGACTTCCAGCTCGACTACGCGGCAATGATGGGACTGCGCATACGGGATCAGACTCGCAAGCAGCTTGCGCGCCAGACCTCGCCCACGCCACGCGGGTGAGACATACAGCTCATCGACCAGCAAAAACCGTCCGCCCGCCTCAACCGAAAGCCCCAGCGAACCGACAATATAGCCAACAATGGTTTCCCCAACCTCGGCAACATGGACAACTCCATACTCCGGGTGACTCAGCACCAATTGCAGAGCATCAACAGTGCGTTGCGGATCGAACGGATCGCCATCGCTGGTGTGCAACGCTTCAACCAGCGGCAATAGCGCGTCAAGATCATCCAGCGTCAAAGTGCGAATCGCAAAAGCGTCGGTCTTCATCGTCATTCACTACATAAGCAAGCTTTCTCTGACGTTCACGTTGGTCATCATACTACAGCAGGATGCTTACAAGAGCGACGCGGAGAATTATTGAACCGCATGCACACCGGGTGCGTGAGCGTCCCCACCCGCATGGGCGCACTTATATCAGTTCTCATAAAAGTTTGAACCTATGGATAAGGTTGAACGATCCTGGGAATTCTGAGAAATGCTATAAACTACAGCTCCGGGACATTTAGAAGATCGGATAACAACCCACCCAGGGCGTGGTATCATATCTGCAAGACCACATCTACCGCACCGGGAGATACCAGCATTGTACGCCATCGCTCGCCGCTATCGTGGCTCCATCAGCGCCGTCATTCTCGACTGGGCAGGCACTGCCATCGATTATGGCTCGTTCGTGCCGATCGCAGTGTTTCTACGCCTGTTTGCCGGTCGTGGTGTTGTGATAATGCCAGAAGATGCGCGGGCAGGCATGGGATTGATGAAAAAAGATCACCTGCGCACCATCCTCGCTCGCCCGACGGTCAGATCTGCATGGCAATCGGTGCATGGCGCACCACCCTCGGAACCCAACATCGATGGCCTGTTCGAACAGTTTATTCCACTGCAAACAGCGGTCCTGAAAGAGTACGCCGAACCAATCCCCAGCGTGATCGAAGCCACAGTAGAATTGCGCAAACGCGGGGTCAAGATCGGCTCGACAACCGGCTACCTGCGCGCAATGATGGCGACCCTCGCCCCGATTGCTGCTGCGTACGGCTATCACCTCGATTGCATCGTCTGCCCCGATGATGTTCCTACCGGACGCCCGGCGCCATGGATGTGCTTTATGAACGCCATGCGCCTGGGAGTGTACCCCATGGCTGCACTGATCGAGGTCGGCGATACGCCTGTGGACATTGAAGAGGGATTGAACGCGGGAATGCGAACGGTAGGGGGTGACACTTACCGGGAATCTGTTGGGAAAGATGTGCGCCGACGTGGAAGCGCTCTCCCCACAGCAACGAGTGAGTATCCATGCGCAGATCGGCGAACATCTCCTGGCATCTGGAGCGCATCTGGTGATCGAAGGCGTTTGGGATCTGCCCTGTGCTGTGCAACAGATCGAAGAGCGCATGCTGCATAGGGAAATGCCGCTTATGTGATAGCATATCGGGGTCTCCACGAAGATGTCTGCCTTTTCCCTCAGATACGAACAGGCGCTCCGGTTCGCCGCCCTTGCCCATCGGCAGCAGGTGCGTAAGGGGACTGATATCCCCTACATCGTGCACGCCGTGCATGTTTCTGTCATTCTGCTGCGTCATGGATTCGACGAAGACGTGGTAATCGCCGGGTTGCTGCACGATGTGATCGAAGATTGCGGCGTCTCACCCCAACAACTGGAGACGTTGTTCGGCGCAGAAGTGGCTCGTCTGGTCGAAGCAGTGTCGGAGCGGAAGCGGATCGACAGCGTCGAACGCTCGTGGGAGGAACGCAAGACTGAAGCAATTGCTCATCTCCAGACCAGCGGACCACACGTTGCCGCGCTCAAAACGGCAGATGCGCTGCACAACATCCGGTCGATCAGCGCCGATCTTGCGCTGGTTGGTCCGGCAGTATGGCAGCGCTTCAAGCGCGGCCCTGATCCGACGTTGTGGTACTATCGCGAAATCCTTGCCGCTGTGACGATCAGCCTGGGAGATCATCCGATCGTTGTGGAACTTGCTCACGCATTGTCTGATCTCGAACGCCAGGTTCAAGGGTATAATTGATGCGAGCAAGTGATGTTCGGTCGCAGGGAGCGTCATGCCCGAGATCCGACAGAATCTGGCAACACGCGAGTGGGTTATTATTGCGACTGAGCGGGCACGGCGGCCGGAACAGTTCATTTTGCCATCACGCGGGAGCATCCTCGATCGTCCCGAACACGATCCGAACTGTCCGTTCTGCCCCGGCAACGAAGAACTGGACCTTGAGCGGTTCCGTATGCCGACCAACGGCGACTGGCAGGTGCGTGTGGTGCGCAACCGCTATCCGGCGCTGCTGGAGAATGACCGGTATCAGCGTCACTTTCATGGCATTAATCGGGCGCTGGCAGGGTTTGGCTATCACGACATTGTGGTCGAATCGCGCCGCCATAACACCTGCGCCGCGCTGGAACCGGTTGAGGGTTTGATCAACACGCTCGTCGCGTTTCAAATGTGCGCCACGATCTATCGCAGCGATCCGCGCATCGAGCATATTGTGTTCTTCAAGAACCACGGCGCGACGGCTGGCACCTCCCTGATCCATCCCCACGCGCAGGCTGTTGCGTTGCCGGTCGTCCCGCATGATATTCGGGTGCGCAACGAAGAAGCACGGCGCTACTTTGACGATTACGGCGAGTGCGTCCTCTGCCGTATGCGCGAAGACGAGGAGCGGCAACAGGATCGGGTGATCGTCTCCAGCCGGCACTTTACCGCCTTCATTCCATATGCTGCCTATTCGCCCTTCCACCTCTGGATCGTGCCGCGCCGTCACGCCACCCACTTCCTCGATGCCACCACTGAAGAGATCGAAGACCTGGCGCATGTCCTGCGCGATGTGTTGCGCCGTATCTACTACGGATTGAACGATCCAGACTATAATTACATTATTCGTTCAGCGCCGGAGAGTGAGCGTATGGCGCGCCATCTCCACTGGTACGTTACAGTCATCCCGCGGGTAACCCAAACCGCGGGGTTTGAGATGGGTACCGGCATGTTCATCAATACGGCGCTGCCCGAAGAAAGCGCGCGCTTCCTGCGCAACGTCGTTTTGCCCGACGAGTCGACCAACCATGACAGTGATTAAGTCGTTCGTTGATACCCGCTCACCGACCTTTCGCGCCAACGCTGAGGCATATGCCGTACTGCTCGATGATCTGCGTGCCCGCTTGGAACAGGCGCGTGCTGGCGGTCCTCCAGAAGCGCGGGAACGTCACGTTTCACGCGGCAAATTGCTGGTGCGTGAACGGATTGAACGCCTGCTCGATCCGGCGACTCCCTTCCTCGAAATTGGCGCCCTGGCGGCGCACGAGGTCTACGATGAACCAGTTCCTTCCGCTGGCATTGTCACCGGCATCGGGCGTGTCGCCGGGCGCGAGGTGATGATCGTCGCTAATGATGCAACGGTCAAAGGCGGTACATACTATCCGTTAACGGTGAAAAAGCACCTGCGTGCTCAGGAAATCGCCGAACAGAACTATCTTCCCTGCATCTATCTGGTCGATAGTGGTGGCGCGTTCCTGCCGCTCCAGGCAGACGTCTTCCCTGACCGCGACCACTTCGGACGCATTTTCTACAATCAGGCGCGGATGTCTGCCAAAGGCATCACTCAGATTGCAGCAGTGATGGGATCGTGCACGGCTGGTGGCGCGTATGTGCCAGCGATGAGTGATGAGGTGGTGATCGTTCGCGGCGCTGGCACAATCTTTCTCGGTGGTCCACCGCTGGTCAAGGCAGCGACCGGGGAAGAAGTGAGCGCTGAGGAACTCGGCGGTGCCGTAGTGCATGCCCATACCTCCGGCGTTGCCGACTACCTGGCAGAGAATGATCTTCACGCCCTGGCAATTGTGCGCTCGATCGTGGCGAACCTCGGTCCGCGGCGTCCCGCACCGTGGGAGTGGCGCGAACCGGAAGAACCGCTCTACGATCCGCGCGAGTTGTATGGCATCATTCCACGCGACCCGCGCGCCAGTTACGATGTGCGCGAAGTGATTGCCCGCATTGTCGATGGCAGCCGCATGCACGAGTTCAAGCCGACCTATGGCGAAACGCTTGTGTGCGGCTTTGCACATATTGCTGGTGCACCGGTGGGGATTATCGCCAACAATGGCGTGCTGTTCTCCGAAAGCGCCCTCAAGGGAACGCACTTCATCGAGTTGTGTTGCGCGCGCGGCATTCCGCTCGTCTTCCTGCAAAACATCACCGGTTTCATGGTTGGCAAAGAGTACGAACGGCGCGGCATCGCCAAGGATGGCGCCAAAATGGTGATGGCAGTGGCGAATGCACGTGTACCGAAGTTCACTGTCGTGATCGGCGGATCTTTCGGCGCTGGAAATTATGCCATGTGCGGTCGCGCATATGAGCCACGGCAGCTCTGGATGTGGCCCAACGCCCGTATCTCAGTGATGGGCGGGCAACAGGCAGCCAGCGTACTGCTGACAGTGCGCCTTGATGCGTTGCGCGCGCGTGGCATCGATATGAGCAGTGCCGAGCGCGAGGCGTTTGTGGCGCCAATCCTGGCAACCTATGAACGTGAGGGAAGCCCCTACTACGCCACAGCGCGCTTATGGGACGATGGGGTGATCGACCCCGCCGACACACGCACGGTGCTGGCGCTTGGTCTTGCTGCCGCTGCCAACGCCCCGCTCGAAACAACACAGTTTGGCGTGTTCCGCATGTGACAGGTACAGTATGATAGAAACGCACTCGCCATCATACGACACCATCCAAACCGCGCTAACGCAGTTGACCGGACTAGCGGACCGTGCAGATCTGCCTGCACTGGTCGAGCGCGCACCGATCATTCTGAGCGATGATTTCTTTGCTGCTGCTCAGGCGGCCGCTGCCGATCCCGCTGCCGCTATCCTGCGCGAGCGGTTGCAATGGCTGACAGAACTCCGACAACAGGCAGAGCGGGATGTTCCCGCTGCTGTCCAGGCAGTGCTCGCAGCCACAACTATTGAGGAACTGCGCCAGGTGGCCGACCAGTGGCCCTTGACACTGACCGATGCATTTGTCGAAGCGATTGAACATCTGGCGCAACAGTTCGCCGACGCCGGGCAACTCGAGATTGCTGATAGATTGCGCCAGCGCCTGGTCGGTCTAGCACAACTGCGCATCTACCGCGAAACATGGACTGAAACGCCGCAGGGGAAGGCGATCTTTGCGTTTCTCAACGCCGAAGATGATGCGGCAGCGTTGAGCGTCTTCCATACTCACCGCGATCTGCTCGACCACCCCGAAGCGCAACGAACCCTCGATGATGTCTTGCGCGGCGGCAATCCGGAAAGCCAGCAACGGCTGGAGCGGCGTCGTGCGTTGCTGCGCTACCTGCGCGGCGAGGAGCAACCCCAATGACCCTTCATATCACGCACAACGGTCCGATCACTACGGTCACGCTTGACCGTCCTGACGTGCACAACGCCTTCGACGCCGCCATGATCGCGGAGATACGAGCAGCATTCGACGCCCTCGCTGGCGACGAACATGTGCGTGTCATCGTCCTGACCGGCGCGGGCGAGTCGTTCTGCGCTGGTGGCGATATGCGCTGGATGCAGAGCGCTGTTGGACTGACGTTCGAGGAGAACATTGCCGACGCCGGGGCGCTGGCAGATATGTTTGAAGCGATCTGGACCTGTCCGAAAGTGGTGCTTGGTCGGATCAACGGCGCTGCTATTGGCGGCGGCGCAGGACTGGTCGCCTGCTGCGACCTGGCGATAGCTGCCGACACAGCGCGTTTCGGTTTCGGCGAAGTCAAAATCGGACTGGTACCGGCGGTCATCGCGCAGTACGTTGTTCCCAAGATCGGCGTCAGCCAGGCGCGCGCGCTCTTCGTCTCCGGCGAACGCTTCAGCGCCGAACGCGCCTTCGAGATCGGGTTGATCCACGGCGTCGTGCCGCCGGAAGAACTCGACGCCACGGTGATGGAGATCGCACAGCGCTGCCTGACGAGCGCACCCGACGCCATCACAACTATCAAGCGGCTAGTGGACGTGGTATGGGAGAACGAACGCCTTGCCACACAGCGTTTCGTCGTCGAAATGCTGGCGCGGGTGCGCACCGGCAACGAGGCACGCGAGGGAATCGCTGCCTTCAAAGCGCGACGGCGACCGCCGTGGGCGTGAGAGATGCGTCGCGGCGCTCAGCATGACACAAGGGGCTGTCACTCCGTGCGATGCGAAGGGTCTCGACGCGGACGAGACGCGGCACTGCGCTCAGATACCAAATAGAAGATGATGACCGTGGATGAGCAACGTCAAGCAGTCGGCGCTCTGGACAGTTGCAGCAACTTTGCCTGCACCGTCTCGAGGATGACATCCCGCAGAAACGCGCGGGCATTCATGATTTCAATGCCGATCAACTCACCCTGTTCATTGAGTTCTGCGGTGATGTGCGGACTGATTTCGACGCATCCAGCTTCTGGCTCTGCCGAAAGCGTCAGGTGCAGAATATCCTCCTGCTCGAAATACACCATGCGTAGAAGGTTATTGTTCATAGACGAATCTCTCTGTTCTGAGACGAAAATTGATTTGCTGACGAGTAGTAGTATGGACTGTGATGGGTGTTATTGTGCTTTCGCTCATTTCGTACGGCACTATAACCAGTAGATGATCGTGGCGTCCCACCGCAACCCGACAACCGGTGGCAATAAGTATTGTTCTGGGGAATGCCTCACGATGTCTTCAATCCTGGCAAGATCAAAACCGCGTAGTCCGGCTCTGTATCACATGTACTCTGTCCATACGATGGTGCGTGATGTCGCCATGAACTGACGTTCCCGTGCATACTGTCCGCTTGTACGGCGCAGTGTGCTGCACACGCCATTCACCTGCCAGTATACATCATGCCGTATATTGCGCAACATCCAGGCAGTAGTTCGGGATGAAATATGTTTCACGGTTTTCAACCCTTCCGTATCCAGACGCATGGTGCGACAATCAACGGCGTGCACGGCGGGTCCGGTCCACCGCTGCTGCTCCTCCACGGATATCCGCAGACCCATCTGATGTGGCGAGCGGTTGCGCCCCGACTGGCTGACGAGTTCACCGTCGTCGCCGCCGATCTACGCGGCTACGGCGACAGCAGCAAGCCCCCCGGCGGCGATGATCACACGGCGTACAGCAAGCGCGCAATGGCGCAGGATATGGTCGGGGTGATGCAGACGCTCGGCTTCCCACGCTTCATGGTCGCCGGACATGATCGCGGCGCACGCGTTGTGCATCGACTCTGCCGCGATCACCCACACGCTGTCATCCGCGCAGCAGTGCTCGACATCGCACCAACGCATTACATGTACGCTACCACGGATCGCGTCTTTGCCGAGGCGTACTACCCTGGTTCTTTCTGATTCAGCCCTACGATCTGCCAGAGCGATTGATCGGCGCCGACCCGGAGTATTATCTGCGCAAGAAACTTGCCCACTGGGGGCGCACGTCGTCAGCTTTCGAGCCGGAAGTGATTGCGGAATATGTGCGTTGCTTCAGCAACCCGGAGACAATTCACGCGACCTGCGAAGATTATCGGGCAGCAGCCAGCATCGATCTGCAGCACGATGAAGCCGATCAGCACACGCCGATCACCTGCCCGTTGCTGGTACTCTGGGGAGCGCAGGGGTTTGTTGGGCGGCACTACGATCTGCTGACAGTCTGGCGACAGTACGCGGTCGATGTGCGCGGACACGTGGTTCCCGGCGGACATTTTCTTCCCGAAGAGGCGCCGGACGAAACATATGCTGCGTTACGGGCGTTTTTCGCTGGCGCGTAGCACTCCACTCAACGCCCAACCCCCAACGCATCCGGCGTCGCGCCCTGCCCGATCACTTCGATTTCGCTGAGCGCCGCCGGTGCCGGTGCGCCACGCTGCATCCCGCGCACTGCAGTGACGGTGAACTCGACCCGGTCGGCAGCAATCGGCTGCGCCAGACGCACGAGCGTTCCGCCACGCGAAAGGGGCGCAACCGCCTCGACGGTTCTGGCAGCGACAGCGACTTCCTGCCCACGCAGGTAGAAGCGCAGTTCGCCGCTGACCTGGTAGTCATCGCTGCGTCCTTCCTGTCCCGGTTCCGCTCCCACCAGACGAACTTCGAGGATCGCCATCGGAAATTGCCATTCTAACCGGATCCACTGCCCCGCCCTGCCCTTCGCCGTCCACGGCGGCGTCCGGTCGATGAAGGTTCCATTCGGTGCGGCAACATACCCGCGACGGTCGTTGATCCGTGTCGGACTGCCATCCTCGACCGATGAAGAGGCGGCAATGGATGCCGCTGGAGCAATGTTCGTCCAGCCTAGTTCCGCGAGTTGCCGGTTGACAATCGAACCGCTGGCGTGCCCCATGTGACACCCAACACAGAACATCGGCTGTCCGGGACGACCGGCTGAGTTGCCCTGGGCGATGCTGAGGGTATGGCGGTTGCCGCCGCGCACAATGCGCCCGTTCCGGTCGCGCAGCACGATGAAGGTGGGCACATCAGCGGGCGCAGAGGCGATAAACGACCCATCCGGGTTCACCGGCACCGTCAACCATTTGACCGCGCGCGCCTGGTCATCCGGGTTCGGCGCGCGTGACGTTGCCCCGCCGAACTGATTGGCATCGATATAGATATCGGCGAATGCCACGCTCCCTGGCGGCGGCGAATTATTGATAAACGGAAATTCAAGTGGTGGATTGGCGTAAACATTTGCATTGCGCACTGCAACCAGTTCCACGCTCTGGATGCTGCGGCGGCTCCAGGTGTACACTGGGTTGCCGAACGTGTCGAGCAACCCAAACGGCACATTACTCTGCAACGGGTCGTCGCTGACCAGCGGCGGTGTACCACGCGGTAGTCGCCACATGCCGGGTCCGTCTCCCACTGGACGCACAACAATTGGTCTGGCTTCCATGGCGTCATACTCATCGGATAGTCCGGGGAGCGGCACGATCTCGTTCTGTGCGCCATTAGGGTAGATGGTACGCAGTTCGTAGCGCAACGATGACGATTGCAGCCGTAGGGTAATGGTGCGCCCGTTTCGGGTCTCTGTGTAAACACCAGTGCGTGCGGGTACTGGCGTCGCCGCTGTCTGCGAGAAGATAATCCGACCATCAGGCAACCCGGCTGGTGCAAGTGCGTAGGGCGGGCGAAAACTGGTTCCGTCATCCCAGCGATACCCGGCAATCGACTCGGTCGTGTTCAGCGCCATATTCTCGATACCGGGACGTGCGACACGGATGCCGGTGTACAACGTCGAATGTGCCATTGTCTGATCGCGCTGTGTAGTGTACGCCACCAGCAATTCACCGCCGAACTGCACTACTGCCGGTTGCACTGCATTGTATGTGTCAAGACCGCTGTCATTCGTCAACGCCGATGGATAGCGCGGCGTCCAGGCAAAGCGGCTCATATTGCTGCCATCGGCTTCAATCGCCATCAGATGCCAGGTATTGGGAGCATCGCGGATAGGGAAGCCATCCGCCAGACGCCCACGCGCTGGCTTGAAGGTCGCATTCGTGTTCGAATAGACCAGCGTACCATCTGGCAGGCGATATCCGGTAACCGGCTGCTCAATGATGATCGTGCGACTTGCGCTACCCTGCGGCGCGGGAACAGGCGTCGTGGTCGGGCGGACGCGCGGCGTCGGCGTTGGAGGCACTGGCGTTTTGGTCAGACGGACGATGCTGCCGGTTGCCGGATCGATCTTTTCAACAAAGGAAGGCAGACGCATGGTTGGCGTTGGGGTAGGTGCGGCAGGTTGCGGCGGTTGTGCCGGTTGCGCTGTTGCGGTAACCTGGATGCGCTGTTCGACAACAATTGGACGTCCACTCTGATCTCGGGCAATTTCATTGCCAGCGCGATTGTCAATCCGATTATAGATGCCGCGTTCGCTAGGCTGGTTGAAATTGACCCACCAGCGACTGAACACGATTCTGCCATCGGGGAGCGGCGCTGGATGGAATGCAGCAGTACGTTCGGTGGTGAGACGCCGCATATTGCTGCCATCACTATCGATAATATACAGATTGAACGCCCGCCGACCGTCGTAGGGAGAACGCGCCGGATAGCGCGACGAACTGAACACGATCCTGCCGTCTGCTAGATATGCCGGGAAAAGATCATCGTAGAACGCATACGCTTCGGCGTTCCCCGGACCGTCAGGGATGGTAATCTCGCGGTCTGACCGGGTCAGCTGGCGCAGACCGCGACCATCGACTCCGATCTCGAACAGCCGCCACGAATAGGCGGGACGACCACTGGGTTGATTGCGGAACGTCTCCGGTCCGAACGTTCCCGCGAAGACGATACGGCGTGCGTCGAACGATACATTGGGTGACTGAACATCGCGCAGTCCCAGCGGATTGAGCGGATCGCCAGCCGGTCGCGCCGTATCGATAAGCACGCGCAACTGTCCGCTCTGATCGCGGATGAGTAATTTCGAGCCAGGAGCGAATTTTGTGATACCGGTGATCAGGTGCCCCGCCGGACCGACATCGCGGGGGAAGAGGTAATCGCCGGTTGCCAGACGACTACGCGCCACAAACACCAGTGGCGGGAGCGGGGTTTGCGCCTGTACCGGTTGCGCCGCCAGTACAGGCGCAAGAAGCAGCATCAGGCTCAGAATGAGCTGCGAGACTCCGACAAACGCGCAACGTATCGGCATAGCGACGAGTATACGCCAGAATCGGCAGTATTGTCCATAATCAAGTAAATGTTCACATTTCTCCTTGGAGCAGGGGCATCGTGCCCTCAGAGCGCGCGACGCCCTTGCTCCCAGGCGCGTGTGTTACCCTAGGTGTGAACCGTTGTGTGATTAGAAGCAATGCAATCAATGAGTCGCCTGCAAACATGTCATTGCAGCGGTGCAGTGGACACGGCGAGCGATTGATGGAACACGATACGCTCTTTGCGCCGCTGTGGTGCGTCTTTGCGGTAGAGTTGCTCGATGTCATACAGTCAGCGTACAGACGAACTACTCTCCAGCGACGTGGCAGGCGCGCTGCGCGACGTACTCAGATAAGCGACGGTAGCGTAAGACGCGCTGCGCGGGTAGACGAAGACGCCGCCTCTGCCCATCCGTGCCGGAAAGTCATCATCTGTGTTCCACCCTTATTGCGTGTGCATGCGTCAGGGCTCCCCGTCGTCCCCTTCCCCACAGACATAGAGTTGTTTAGGAGCGAGAAGTGTTTGCTACGCGCTGATGCCCGTTCTCCCTTGCAGCATGCCCCATTCTCTCGCGCAGGAGAGGGGAATTGGGCGTCCCGATGCCCCCATACGGGAAGTGTGAGGCCAAGAGGACCCAGAAAACGCTCTCTGAGTCTCCCCCTCCTCCAACAAGGGAAGGAGGGGGAAGAGGTGCAAGAGTACGTCAGACCGCAGGAAACTGCTCATCTCTCCCAGAACGCTCTCATCGAGAGACAAACCTGACCATCCCAATTTCCAATAACGTGCTCAGGTTCCTGGCGGGCGTCGCCATGGTGCACGCCAGAGGATCAAGGCGCTCGTACCAATAACAGCGACAATAATGACAACCGGCACAAGCCAAGAGTTACCCGACGACGCATTTCTGGCAGGTGAAGGTGTTGGTTGAGCCGTCTGCAGCGTCGGTTGCGCCAGTTGAACGGCAACTGGCGTGGCTGTCGCAACTGGCGTCGGCGCAGATCCCGTGAGAACAGCGCGACCGTTGCCCAGTGTCACCCGCTGCTGCGGATCGACAATTGCCAGCGTTCCGGTCAGGCGCGCGCGTTGACGTGGATCGATCAACATGATTGTCGCCTGTTCGATACCCGCATCATCGCTCCCTAGCGCAGCGACGACCACTCGCTCTGGATTCCATGGCGCAGCAACCATTTGCAGATAGGCGACGCTGGCATCAGGTGGCACATGATACACAACGGGCGTATCAACTGATCGCGGCACATCGTTGCCAGCATCAAACGGCGCTGGCAGCACATTACCGAGTTCGACCAGAACAGGCAGGGTGCTCGGTCGCCCAATCACAAGCAGATGATAGGATTCGCGCACATTTGCTGGTACATTGTCGGCGAAGACAGCAAGCGGTTTCAGGATGGCATCACGGGTCTGCCGTCCCATCTGGAACGCCAGTAGGGCAGCGGCGTTCCAGGCAGCGGGAGCACGTTGTGGAACAACGAATGCAGTCGTGGCAAGCGATGGGTCCAGAGTAAATGGCAACGGATAACTGCTGAGATTGAAGGAGCGGCGCGGCGCGGCAGTCACCGGTTTCATTGGCAGATGCAGTGCCGACTCGGGCCAAATTGTCGCCCACAGGTCTACATTGCGAATATCGGTGCACAACGAGCGTGGCGCCAGGTTAGTCTGGATCGTCAATACATTTGCGCCAGAACGGGCTGCAGAAGGCGGAATAGTGATCCGGCTGGTTGTCACGCGCGTCGTTTCGTCGCTGAAGCGCACGCTACCGATTGGGATGCCATTCAACCCGACTGAGAGACTCGACTGACCGAAATCGACCGTTGCGGCATGGTTGAATGTCAGATCAAAGTACGCTCCCTCATCGATCTGCTGCCCTGGCGGGAGGGTGAACCTCAGATCGAACGTCCCTGTGCGATCCCGAATGACGCGTGGTTCCAACCCCAGATCGCTGAGACGTTGATCGATTGCCAGTGTCAGATCCGCTGGCGCTTCCGGGAGATCACGAACCACTGCCACATTCGGGCGATTGTTGATCCGCACAGGCACAGCGCTCAACGCGCGGGCCGCCTTCACAACTGCCGCCTCTGATGCACCGCTCACTACCAGAACGACGCGCTTCGAGTTCCAGGGCGATACGATCATCTGGAGAATGCCGTCGTCGGGCGTAGCGCCAGGAGTAGCAAAACCATTCTCCTGTAGCGCTGCGGGAAGATCCAGATTGCGCGCTAGCGGCGCAAGTCCTTTGTGACTGCCGACTAGAATGAGATGACTCCCGGTTCGCGTCTGCGGCGACAATTGCTGCATAGTCGTCAGATCGATCTGTAGCCGCCCTTCAGTCAGACGCCCAAAACTGGCAGCGACAGTCAACGCTGCCTGAAGATCGCTGATCGACGGAGTATCGGGAATGATGATCGTCGCCCGATCAGGGTCAAATGAACCCTGGAAAATGGGACGTGGCAGATTGCGCAGATCGGTATCGAGCGGCGCCAGCGTGTGCGGCAGAATAAAACGTGATGTCGAACGGATGATGACTGCCGTGCGATCACCGGGAGCAACATCACATCCGGTTGGATTGTCCAGCGTCACTTCGAACTCATGACGACCATCACTACGTACCGGTGTGAGCGCCCGATCAGGAATATCAAAGATAACACGCTGGTCACCCGCTTGGGTCAGTTCAAGCGTGCCGATCAACATCCGGTTGAAGCGCGCTTCCAGAAATCCCCCCAACCGTCGCTGCGCACTACCCGCCGGAAAGAAAACTGACAGATCGAGTTGCACCTGCGCCCCTGCTTCCAGTTGCCAGTTCGCAGGAATATTGAACAGATAACGTGTTCCGTCAAAGACGCCACTCAGCGTCTGATCGGTTGTTCCCAGGCGTTCAAACGCAACAACATTTTGTTCATCCGGTTGCGGCGGCTCAGTACGCTGCGCATGCGCCACACTAACGCTTCCGGTCATCAGCATGACCACCAGCGCCCAGGAAAATAGACGCGCAAACAATGTCATCAGATGCATAACCATGCATTCTCCTTGCGATCCTCATCATTCATCGTATCATAACGACAGGCGATAGCGCGGGACTCTCGAAAGAAACCGCTGCAACCGGACAAAAGTCACGTCACTCGCAGCGCCTCTCACTGAACAACGTTCTAGCGGAGCGTTTTTACCGTTTGAGGGAACGCTCCCTCATGGTATAATGCCGGGCGGCAACATCGCGATACGACCAACACGGGAGTCAACAGGCCACGTATGCTTGATACCGGAGAACTGCGCGAGCGTTTTCAGCAGCATTACAGGATACACCCGTATGTCATCGTTCGCGCACCAGGGCGTGTTAACCTCATTGGCGAACATACCGATTACAATGACGGCTTTGTGTTTCCGGTCGCTATTGATCGCGCTACCTTTGTTGCAGCCCGTCCGCGCACTGATCGAATGGTACGCGTTGTGGCGACGGACCTCAATGATGAGGACCTCTTTTCAATTGACCAGATCGAACGTAGCAATCGGGCATGGCGCAACTATATTCGCGGCGTCGCGCTGGCACTGCGCAATGCAGGGCATACACTGTTAGGTGCGGACATGTTGATTGCCAGCGATGTGCCGCGCGGCGCCGGGCTTTCGTCATCAGCAGCGCTTGAGGTGGCTGTCGGGTACACGTTTCAGGTGCTCAACCAGCTTAACATTACAGGCGAAGAACTTGCACTGCTGGCGCAGGGCGCCGAGAATACCTTCGTCGGTGTGCAGTGTGGTGTTATGGATCAGTTGATTGCTGTGTTTGGGCGCGCCGATCATGCATTGCTGATCGATTGCCGCGACCTGACGTATTGCGCAGTTCCTCTGCCGCCATCGGTTGCAATAGTCGTCTGTGACAGTCATATAACGCGAACGCTGGCGGCATCGGCGTACAATCAGCGTCGTCAGGAGTGCGACGCCGCAGTTCGGGCGCTGCAACAGTGGTATCCTGGTATCCGAGCGCTACGTGACGTGAGCGAAGATCAACTTGCAGCACATCAGCACGAACTTCCTGAACCGCTGCGTTCCCGCGCGCGGCACGTCGTTAGCGAAAACCGGCGCGTGCTCCAGGGCGCCGCAGCGCTCGAAGCTGGTGACATAGCCACATTTGGGCAGCTGATGAATGAATCACACGCCAGCCTGCGTGATGATTATCAGGTCAGCCTGCCAGACATTGATCATCTGGTTACAACGGCGCAGAGTCTGGCAGGATGTTACGGATCGCGGCTAACTGGCGCTGGATTTGGCGGATGTACCATCAGCCTGGTCGAGCGAAGCAACGTGGAAGCGTTTCGCCACGACCTGGCGCAGGCATACCATAGCGCAACCGGTCGAACGGCAACCATTTACGTGTGTCGCGCCAGCGACGGAGTTGAGCGCGTCACGGACATTGCACGTCCACAGGAATGAGAGCGTGGCATGCTGGATGGATTATGCACACTATCTTCTCCTGACATGCCAACAATTACGCACGGAGCTTCTGAACTGTGAGTAATGACATGCATATGTCCACCATTTTGCTGGTAGAGGATGATCCGATCCTTTCAGAAACGCTGCGCTACAATCTGGAACGAGAAGGGTACGCGGTCATCAATGCTTCTGATGGCGTTGTCGGTCTCGAACGGGCGCGACGCGATCAACCTGATATGGTCATTCTTGATGTGATGCTCCCCCGTCTGGATGGATTTTCCGTCTGTCGCATTCTGCGCCAGGAGAGCGAAGTCCCTATCCTGATCCTGACAGCGCGACAGGACGAGATTGATCGCATTGCAGGGCTGGAGTTGGGCGCCGACGATTACGTTGCCAAGCCATTCAGCCTTGGAGAACTACTGGCGCGGGTGCGGGCGATTATGCGCCGTTCGGATCGCCGCATCAGTGCACCGCGTGAGGTGCTCGACGCTGGCGCGATCCGGCTGGATACTGGCTCACGACGCGCCTGGCGTGATAATGTTGAGCTGAACCTGTCTCAGAAAGAGTTCGATCTGCTGGCTTGCCTGATGCGCAACCGCGGCATCGCATTGTCGCGCGATGTCCTGCTGGAGCGCGTCTGGGGGTACGACTTCCTCGGCGATAGCCGGACGGTCGATGTGCACATTCGCTGGTTACGTGAGAAGGTTGAACCCGACCCCGGCAAGCCGACCTATATTCAAACAGTACGCGGCATCGGCTATCGTTTCGAGGCGCCAGACTGATGATTCGGCGCTGAGAAAGGGCGAGCGCTTCGATGGAATGGATTATTGCCACCCTCGTGATCGCGCTCGGACTGTTGATCGTCTGGGGATGGCGTCAGCGGCAGATTGCATCACAATCGCCACCGCCCCCCCCACAGCATGACTCATTTTCTCCACTTTTTCACGCTGCCGCCCATGCATTCGATGATGGGGTTGTTCTGGTCGATGCGGATCGTCGCGTTCGCTATATCAACCGGCAGGCTGAAGAATTGTTGAACCTTAGTCACACTATCAGCATCGGTCAGGGACTGATCACGCTTGCGCGTGATTATCAGGTCGATGCTATGGTCGAAGAGGCGATTGCGTCCGCCGAACCTCGCGAAAGCATCTTTCAACCGCTTGGGCGACAGCGAACGCTGCGCCTGCGCGCAATTCCGCTCAACGATGACGAGCGCGGTGCGTTGCTGCTGGTGCGCGATGTGACGCAACTGAGCCTGCTGGAGCGCGCGCGGCGCGATCTGGTCGCCAATGTCTCTCACGAACTCCGCACACCGCTAGCGTCCATGAAACTGCTGGTCGAAACGCTGCAATCAGACCCGCCGCCGCCAGTGGCGAAACGAATGCTGGACCAGATTGCTCAGGAAGTTGATGCCATTACCCAACTTGTTGAGGAACTGCACGAACTGGCGCAGATCGAGTCAGGGCGTGTGGCACTCCAGTTAGTACCCGCGCCGCTGGCGCCGCTGGTGGCACGCACCATTGAGCGCATCCGCCCGCAAATGGACCGAAAACGTTTACTTGTGACGACGGATATGCCTGATGATTTGCCACAGGCGCTGATCGATTGCAATCGTATTGGTCAGGTGCTGCTTAATCTGCTTCACAATGCCTCGAAATTCACCCCTGAAGGCGGGCACGTATCGATTGCCGCTAGGGTGATTACGGTCGGTGACGGTTCACCGCCGCCGCCCGGACTACCACCATCGCACGCTCCAGGTCAGTGGCTGCTCCTGTCGGTCACCGATAACGGCATCGGCATTCCGGCAGCCGACCTTTCACGGATTTTCGAGCGCTTTTACAAGGTGGATCGTGCGCGAACGCGCAATGCTGGCGGCACGGGGCTAGGACTAGCAATCGCCAAACATCTGGTCGAAGGGCATGGCGGGCGCATCTGGGCGACCAGTGTCGAAGGCGAGGGCAGCACATTTTACTTGACATTGCCCGTTGCGTAGTCGTGCCGCTGCGTTATGATAACAGGCAGCGTGGTGTGCGATGTTCTGGCGGAACGCCAGAAAGCCGCTTATGTGACTGCAAATATGACGTTCCTTGCGCGTGATGAACATACGGTTGCACTGTTGCAAGCCGTGATCGAGACGACCTCCGAAGCTGTGCTGGTCACCAATAGCACTGGAAAGATCCTGCTGCTGAATCAACGCTTCGAAGATCTGTGGCGATTGACAACGGGTTGGCTGGAGACGGTCACCTCGCGCGACCGCATTCAGCATGTGGCAACCCTGGTCAGTGATGGAGAACAGTTTCTCGTCCGCGTCGAAGCATTGTGCACTGATCCCGATCTTGAGGCGATTGACTGGCTGACGTTAAGCGATGGTCGAATCATCGAGCGCTATACCTGCAGAATACACCTCGATCCGCAACAGACCATCCGAGTCTGGCTGTTTCGCGACATCACATCACGGGAGCGTGCACAGCACGAACTCAAGGTGATGAAGAGCATCCTGGAAGCGCTCAATCGGATTGTCGAACCACAGCGTCAGTTGCAGGCTGGATTACGAGCGCTGATTCGGGAAACAGGGGCACGTGCAGCGTGGATCTAGGATGTGGACGGAAGCGATTTTGCCCGCCTGCTAGCACATGAGGGCGCACGTGAATTACAGATCGACCTCACGCCGCGCGCCCTCGGCGATCCGTGCGAGTGTCTGCAGCACCTGATCCATCACGAGTTCGCAGCTGCCGCATATCCGATCACCTGCCCTCGTCTCGCGCATCTGCACGACGCAGACCAGGAACCCGCGCAGCATATCAGTATCCCGATCTATAGCCGTGATCGCCCATTGGCGATACTGAACCTGGTCATGCCTGCTGGCAGTTCGTTTGGGGTTGTTGAGCAACGAACGCATGTTTGCTGCCATCGCCAATCAATTCAGCATGGCGATCGAGCGTGCGCGTCTCTTCGAGTCGGCGCGTGAAGAACAGCGCACTGCCGAGGTGTTGCGGCAGACATCGGCAACACTGAGCGCACTGCTGGATGTCGAACAGGTGCTCGATCACGTCCTCGATCAGATCGTCGCCCTCATGCCGTATGATGGCGCCTCGGTCATGCTGGTCGAAGGAATGCAGGCGCGTGTGGTGCGGGTGCATGGCTACGAAAAACTGAGCGATGAGACGGGACGCGCGCTCCGCCAGGTGACCTTTGAGATTGCGCGCACACCAACACTGCGACGTCTGATCGAGACTGGTCAGCCCTGGATCATTCACGAAACGCTCAATAATCCAGCCCGGGTGCGTATCGAGCAGGCATTCCCGATCCGTTCATGGCTTGGCGCGCCAGTCATTGTACGTCAGCAGACCGTCGCCTTCATTTGCGTTGACAGTTTTACCCCCTATGCCTTCTGCCCGGAACATGCGCGTCGATTGGCGACCCTGGCATCGGGCGTTTCGCTCGCGCTGCAAAACGCACAGTTGTACGCCCAGGCGCACGAGGCGCTGGAACGTGAGCGTCGTCTGGGCGATCTGACGCGCACAATCAGCAGTACGCTCGACATCGAGGTCATTCTCGATAGTGTTGTGCATCTGTCGGTTAAACTGGTCGGCGCCGATGCCGCCGCACTGGGGTTGCTCTCCCCCGATCATCGAATCCTTGCTAGAACGCACAAATATGCCAGAGGCGTTGATGACGCTCAAGCAAGGTATCGAGCCGGTATGGGAAGCAATCGAGCGGCAGCGGATCATCATTCGGCATCGTGTGGTTTATGCGCATGCCAGTGAAACCAAATCGATCCCCTCCGTTTTGGGAGCGCCAGTCGTTGCTGGCGACCGGATGCTTGGCGTGCTGGCAGTCTATCATCTGCACGACCACTGCCACTTCAGCGAACGAGACGGCGCCATGCTCGAGATCGTCGGGCGTCAGACCGGGATTGCCATCACAAACGCGCAACTATTTACCGAAACGCAGCGCCTGGCAACCACTGATCAACTCACTGGTCTGTTCAATCGCTACCACTTCTTTGCGCTTGCGCCGCGTGAACTGGAACGTGCGCGTCGCTACCGGCACGATGTCGCGCTGCTGATCATCGATGTCGATCATTTCAAAACCATCAACGACACCTACGGGCATACTGCCGGTGATACTGCATTAAAGCACATAGCCAATCAGCGTGAACTGCGTGACACCGACATTCCGGCACGCTTCGGCGGTGAGGAATTCATTGCACTCCTGCCCGAAACGAACCTGACCAGTGCATTGCGGGTCGCCGGGCGGTTACGCGCAACAATCGAAGCCAACCCTGTGCTTCTGAACGGGCACTCCATTCGTGCAACTATCAGCGCTGGATGCGCTTCGCTCCATCCCGCCACCAGAGATGAACATCTGGATACGCTGATCCAGCGCGCTGATCGCGCACTCTACACTGCTAAAGCCAGTGGTCGGAATCAGGTGGTATCGGATGCGTCATAATGCTGGAAGAGAGCGACGCGCAGAATGATTGAACCACGTGCGTACCAGGTACGCGGGCGTCATACGCGCACGCTATGAGCATTCCCGCCGGTTTATAGCAGTTCTCCCAAAGGTTGAACCTGTTGGACAAGTCGAACACGCCACGTGGCGACTGCAATTACTACCACGCTCCTCACGCGGTGACCGAAATAATGGTCGTTAAGTACATAATCCGCTTTCACCCGCGCAGGCGGGCTTTGCCTTGCATAGCCGAGGGCTGATGGTCTTTGAATACATAATCCGCTATCCGAGAC